>NZ_JBSFTY010000053.1:56888-70304 GCF_053591515.1 Streptomyces sp. NPDC003011 | reverse complement strand
CAGCGCGGCATGCGCGTGATCATCGACTTCGTCATGAACCACACCAGCGACCAGCACCCGTGGTTCCAGGAGTCCCGCAACAACCCCGACGGCCCTTACGGCGACTACTACGTGTGGGCCGACGACGACAAGCAGTACCAGGACGCGCGGATCATCTTCGTCGACACCGAGGCCTCCAACTGGACCTTCGACCCGGTGCGCAAGCAGTACTACTGGCACCGCTTCTTCTCCCACCAGCCGGACCTCAACTACGAGAACCCGGCCGTCCAGGAGGAGATGATCTCCGCGCTGAAGTTCTGGCTGGACCTCGGTATCGACGGTTTCCGGCTGGACGCGGTGCCGTACCTCTACCAGGAGGAGGGCACCAACTGCGAGAACCTGCCGGCGACCCACGAGTTCCTCAAGCGGGTCCGCAAGGAGATCGACGCCGGCTACCCGGACACGGTGCTGCTGGCGGAGGCGAACCAGTGGCCGGAGGACGTCGTCGACTACTTCGGCGACTACGCGAGCGGCGGCGACGAATGCCACATGGCGTTCCACTTCCCGGTCATGCCCCGCATCTTCATGGCGGTGCGGCGGGAGTCCAGGTACCCCGTGTCGGAGATCCTCGCCAAGACCCCGGCCATCCCCTCCAGCTGCCAGTGGGGCATCTTCCTGCGCAACCACGACGAGCTGACCCTGGAGATGGTCACCGACGAGGAACGCGACTACATGTGGGCGGAGTACGCCAAGGACCCCCGCATGCGCGCCAACATCGGCATCCGCCGGCGGCTCGCGCCCCTGCTCGACAACGACCGCAACCAGATCGAGCTGTTCACCGCCCTGCTGCTGTCCCTGCCGGGCAGCCCGATCCTCTACTACGGCGACGAGATCGGCATGGGCGACAACATCTGGCTCGGCGACCGCGACGCCGTCCGCACCCCCATGCAGTGGACCCCCGACCGCAACGGCGGCTTCTCCTCCTGCGACCCCGGCCGGCTCTTCCTGCCCACGATCATGGACCCGGTCTACGGCTACCAGGTCAGCAACGTCGAGGCGTCGATGGCGTCGCCGTCCTCGCTGCTGCACTGGACCCGCCGCATGATCGAGATCCGCAAGCAGAACCACGCCTTCGGTCTCGGCTCCTACACGGAGCTGCCGTCGTCGAACCCGGCGGTCATTGCGTTTCTGCGGGAGTACGAGGACGATCTCGTCCTGTGCGTGAACAACTTCTCCCGGTTCGCGCAGCCGACGGAGCTGGACCTCAGCGCGTTCGAAGGACGGCACCCGGTCGAGCTGTTCGGCGGGGTGCGTTTCCCCGCCATCGGTGAGCTGCCGTATCTGCTGACCCTCGGCGGGCACGGCTTCTACTGGTTCCGGCTCCGCAAAGACGCCGCGTAGGCATGCCGAGCTCGCAGAACCCCGGGTGAGGCGGTTTCTCCCGCCCCGCCCGGGGCACGCACTAGTAACACCCCGACCGCCCCCGGGGAAAGGACGCGACGCCATGTCGGAAGCCGTCACCCGTACCGCCACCACCAGCACCGGCAGCCCCGGCCTCCTAGCGTCACTGGATCCGCTGCTGCGCGAGTGGCTGCCACGGCAGCGCTGGTTCGCGGGCAAAGGGCGCCCGGTCACCGGGTTCTCCCTGGTGGCGGCCACCGAGCTGCTGCCGCCCACGGGACAGCTCGGCCTGTATCACCTGCTGGTGCGCGCCCACCAGCCGCTCACGCTGGGCTCCCCGCCCCACCCCGGCGACTGCTACCAGCTCCTCATAGGCGTGCGCGAGGCGCTGCCACCCCGGCTGGCGCCCGCGCTGATCGGCCACGTCGAGGAGGGCCCGCTCGCCGGACACACGGTGTACGAGGCCCTGCACGACACCCGGCCCGCCGAACTGCTCCTGGAGGCCGTGCGCAGCCAGGCCCGCATCGGCGGGCTTCGTTTCGAGCGGGACCCGCACCAGGAGATACGCGAGGGGCTGGTGCCCCGCCTGATGACCGCCGA
This sequence comes from Streptomyces sp. NPDC003011, assembly GCF_053591515.1. NCBI lineage: Bacteria > Bacillati > Actinomycetota > Actinomycetes > Kitasatosporales > Streptomycetaceae > Streptomyces > Streptomyces sp. NPDC003011. The sequence goes on along the minus strand of NZ_JBSFTY010000053.1, from coordinate 68,324 downwards.
GCAGTCGAACTCGTCGCTCGTCTATGGAGATACGTTCATTCTCAAGCTGTTGCGCCGGATCGTGCCCGGTGTCAATCCCGACCTGGAGCTGCCGCTGGCGCTGGCCCGGGAGGACTGCCCCCGGGTGCCCGCGCCGACCGGGTGGGTCCGGGCGGAGCTGGCCGGCGAGGCGTACGTCCTGGGCGTGCTCCAGCCGTTCGTGCAGGGCGCGTCCGACGGCTGGGAGCTGGCGCTGCGCGAACTGGCCAAGGGTGAGGACTTCGGCGCGGAGGCCCGGGCGCTCGGGCGGGCCACGGCCGAGGTGCACACCGCACTCGCCCGCGCGCTCCCCACGGTCACCCTCGGGCACGCCCCGCTCAAACTGCTGGTCGACGGCATGACCGAGCGCCTGGAGGCGGCCGTGCGGGCGGTGCCCGCGCTGCGGCCGTACGCGCCCGGGCTGCGCTCCGCGTTCACCGCGCTCGCCGATCTGGCCGCCGAGGGCCGGAGCTGGACCGCGCAGCGCATCCACGGCGACCTGCACCTGGGCCAGTGTCTGCGCTCGGCCACCGGTCAGTGGTCGCTGATCGACTTCGAGGGCGAGCCGTCGAAACCGCTCGCCGAGCGCCGGATGCCGCAGCCGCCGGCCCGGGACATCGCGGGGATGCTCCGCTCCTTCGACTACGCGGCGCTCACCGCCGACCCGCCCGCACCGGACTGGGCCGAGACCTGCCGGGCCGCATACTGCTCGGGATACGCCGAGGTCAGCGGCGTGGACCCGCGGACCGACCCGGTGCTGCTGCGGGCCTACGAGACGGACAAGGCGATCTACGAGGTCGTCTACGAGGCCCGGCACCGCCCCGACTGGCTGCCCGTACCGATGGCCGCGATCGAGCGCTACGCCACATCCGACCAGATCTGACCGACCAGACTTTCTCGCCCAGGAGGCTCCGCCCGTGACCCCCCGCCCCCCGTCCAGCGGTTCGGATCCGAAGAAGACGGCTGAGCAGGCCGAGAAGCCGGCTGTCGCGAAGAAGGCCGTCGCGAAGAAGGCCGTCGCGAAGAAGGCCGTCGCGAAGAAGGCGGTCACCAAGAAGGCCGTCGCGAAGAAGACGGTGAAGCAGGCCGTCGAGAAGGCGGTGGCAGCGAAGAAGGCCGCGCCCGAGAAGACAGCGGTCCAGAAAACAGCGGTCCAGGAAACAGCCGCCGACAAGACAGCGGCCGGGAAGCCCGCGGCCACCAAGGCGCCCGCCGAGAAGACCCCGGCCAGGACGGCGTCGGTGAAGACGGCCTCGGCGAAGAAGGCGCCGGCCAAGGAGACCGTCGCCAAGAAGACGGTGACGAAGAAGGCCGCCGCGAAGAAGGCCGTGCCGGCGAAGACGGCCGTCAAGAAAGCGGCGTCGGTGAAGGCCGCGGCGAAGAAGACGGCCCCCGCCGCCACGAAGGCCGCCACGAAGGCCGTCACGAAGAAGGCCGTGGCGAAGAAGGCGGGCACGAAGAAGGCCGTCACGAAGAAAGTCACCGCCGTGGCCCCGGCCGTCACCGCCGTGGCGCCGGAGGTGCCTGTCGAGGTCGCCGTCTCCCCCGCCCTGGACGCCGGTGACCGTGAGCGGCTGCTCGCCGGCACCCACCACGCTCCGCACTCCGTCCTCGGCGCCCACTCGGTGCCCGGCGGGATCGCCTTCCGGGCCTTCCGGCCGTACGCGCTGTCCGTGACGGTCCTCGCCGACGGCGTACGGGCGGAGCTGCACGACGACGGGGACGGGTTCTTCTCCGGTCTGCTGCCGCTGCCGGACGTCCCGGCGTACCGCTTCCTCGTGGCGTACGAGGGGACGGTCCAGGAGACCGAGGACGCGTACCGCTTCCTGCCCGCGCTGGGCGACCTCGACCTGCATCTGATCGGCGAGGGCCGGCACGAGGAGCTGTGGCGGGTGCTGGGCGCGGAGCCGATGATCCACCAGGGCGTGGCCGGGACCCGGTTCACGGTGTGGGCGCCGAACGCGCGGGGCGTGCGGGTGGCCGGCACCTTCAACTTCTGGGACGGCACCGGCTTCCCGATGCGGGTGCTCGGCTCGTCCGGTGTCTGGGAGCTGTTCGTGCCCGGGATCGGCGAGGGCGAGCTGTACAAGTTCGAGATCACCCGGCCCGACGGTTCGAAGACCCTGCGCGCCGACCCGATGGCCCGCCGTACGGAGGTCCCGCCGGCCACCTCGTCGGTCGTGCACGCCTCGCACTACGCGTGGGGCGACGAGCAGTGGCTGGCGCGCCGCGCGGACGCCCCCGCGCACGAGACCCCCTTCTCCGTCTACGAGATCCACCTCCCGTCCTGGCGGCCGGGGCTGACCTACCGGCAACTGGCCGAGGAACTCCCGGCGTACGTCAAGGACCTCGGCTTCACCCACGTGGAGCTGATGCCGGTCGCCGAGCACCCCTTCGGCGGCTCCTGGGGCTACCAGGTCACCGGCTTCTACGCGCCCACGGCCCGCCTCGGCACCCCCGACGACTTCAAGTTCCTGGTCGACGCCCTGCACCAGGCCGGGATCGGGGTGCTGATGGACTGGGTGCCGGCGCACTTCCCGCGCGACGCCTGGGCGCTGGCCGAGTTCGACGGGCGTCCGCTGTACGAGCACGAGGATCCGCGGCGCTCGGCCCACCCCGACTGGGGCACGCTGGAGTTCGACTACGGCCGGCGCGAGGTGCGCAACTTCCTGGTCGCCAACGCCGTGTACTGGTGCGAGGAGTTCCACATCGACGGCCTGCGGGTGGACGCCGTCGCCTCCATGCTCTACCTCGACTACTCGCGCGAGCCCGGCCAGTGGGTCCCGAACGAGCACGGCGGGCGGGAGAACCTGGACGCGGTGGCGTTCCTCCAGGAGATGAACGCGACGGTGTACCGCCGGGTGCCGGGGGTGGTGACGGTCGCGGAGGAGTCCACGGCCTGGGACGGTGTCACCCGCGCCACCCACCACATGGGCCCGGGCGGCTTCGGCGGGCTGGGCTTCGGCCTGAAGTGGAACATGGGCTGGATGCACGACTCGCTCGACTACGTGAGCCGTGAGCCGGTCCACCGCAAGTACCACCACGGTGAGATGACGTTCTCGATGGTGTACGCCTACAGCGAGAACTACGTGCTGCCGATCTCGCACGACGAGGTCGTGCACGGCAAGGGTTCGCTGGTGTCGAAGATGCCGGGCGACTGGTGGCAGCAGCGCGCCAACCTCCGCGGCTATCTGGGCTTCATGTGGGCCCACCCCGGCAAGCAGCTCCTCTTCATGGGCCAGGAGTTCGCGCAGGGCGCGGAGTGGTCGGAGGCGAAGGGGCCGGACTGGTGGCTGCTGGACCCGGAGTACGGGGCGCAGGCCGACCACCGGGGCGTGCGTGACCTGGTCCGCGACCTGAACACCGTCTACCGGCACACGCCGGCGCTGTGGGAACGGGACACCGACCCGTCCGGTTTCCAGTGGATCGTGGGCGACGCCGCCGAGGACAACGTGTTCGCGTTCCTGCGCTACGACGCGGACGGCACCCCGCTGCTGGCCGTGTCCCACTTCGCCCCGGTCGTGCGCCACGACTACCGGCTGGGCGTCCCGGACGACGTGCCGGCCTGGCTGGAGACCCTCAACACGGACGCGGCGCGGTACGGCGGCAGCGACGTCACCAACCCGGACGTGATCAAGCCGGAGCCGCAGGGATGGCACGGCCGCCCGGCGAGCATCCGCCTGACGCTGCCCCCGCTGGCGACGGTCTGGCTGCGCCCGGCCTAGCAGGGCTGCCCGCCTGCGGACCCTCAAGGCCTGGTGCCGGGGGTCCGCAGGCGGAGCCGCAGGACCTCAGCCCGCGCGGACGGATCCGAACGCCCCGGCCAGGGACGGCGGCAGCGCCCCCGTGTGCAGCACACCGAGCCGCTGCGTCGCCCTGGTCAGCGCCACGTACAGATCGCTCGTGCCGTACTGTCCGGGCTCCACCACCAGCACGGAGTCGAACTCCAGGCCCTTGGCCTGGCGCGGGTCGAGGAGGACGACGGTCCGGGTCAGGTCCGGCTCCCCGCCCGCCGTCACGCCGTCCAGGCGGGCCGCCAGCCTGCGGTGCAGCTCGCGCGGCGCGATCACGGCGAGCCGCCCTTCGGCCGGGGTCAGCTCCTCGACCGCCTTCGCCACCGCGCCGGGAAGGTCGTCGGTGGCGCGTGCCCACGGCCGCACCCCTGTCGACCGCACCGAACTCGGCGGCTCGAAGCCGGGCTGCTCCGCGCGCACCACGGCCGCCGCCACGTCCATGATCTCGGCCGGGGTGCGGTAGTTGACCCCGAGACGGGTGTGCTCCCAGCGGTCCTCGACGTACGGCTGGAGGATCTCCGACCAGGAGCCGACGCCCGCCGCCTCGGCGGTCTGGGCCGGGTCGCCGACCAGGGTCATCGAGCGGGTCGGGCTGCGCCGCATGAGCAGCCGCCAGGCCATCGGGGACAGCTCCTGCGCCTCGTCGACGATGATGTGCCCGAACGCCCAGGTACGGTCGGCCGCCGCGCGCTCGGCGGCGCTGCGGTGGTCGTCCTCCTCGTGGCGTTCGGCGAACCGCTCGGCGTCGATGATGTCGTGCGCGGACAGGACCTCGGAGTCCTCCTCGTGCTTGTCCTCGAACTCGTAGGTCCGGGAGGCGTAGGACACGTCCAGCACGCCCTGCGCGTAGGCGACCTGGTTCTCCCGCTCACGCTCCGCCCGCGCCCGCGCCACCCGGTCGTCCTCCCCCAGCAGTTCGGCCGCCTCGTCGAGCAGCGGTACGTCCGCCACGGTCCACGCCCGCGTCACCGGGCGGCGGACAACGGCCGCGTCCTCGTCGCTCAGGTAGCCCTCGGGTGCGGCGAGGAAGTCGGCGACCAGCCGGCGCGGGCCGATCCGGGGCCACAACTGGTCGATGGCGGACCAGACTTCGGGGTTCTCGGCGAGTTCGTCGCGGATCTGGGTGATGTCGCTCGGGTCCAGCAGGTTGGAGCCGTCGTAGGGGTCCGTGCCGATGCGTTCGGCGACCATGTCCGTGAGGGTGTTGAGGATGTGGCCCTCGAAGTGCTCGCGGGCCGCGTTGTGCTGGAGCCCGGCGGCCCGGGTGCGCTCGCGGGCCATGTTCACCAGGTCGTCGTCCAGCATCAGGATCTCGCGGTCGTGCTCGATCGCGATCACCGGGTCGGGCAGCGCCTGCCGGTCGCGGACGACGGCGGCGAGGACGTCGGCCATCTCGGCGCGGCCCTTCACGGCGGCCGCCTCGGGGGTGTCGGCCGCCGTCGCCTTCACGCCGGGGAACAGTTCGCCGACCGTCGCCAGCAGGACGCCGGTCTCGCCCAGCGAGGGCAGCACCTCGCCGATGTAGCCGAGGAAGGCGGGGTTGGGGCCGACGATCAGGACGGCCCGCTTGGCCAGCAACTCGCGGTGCTCGTACAGGAGATAGGCGGCCCGGTGCAGGGCGACCGCCGTCTTGCCGGTGCCGGGGCCGCCCTCGACCACCAGCACCCCGCGATGGGGCGCGCGGATGATCTCGTCCTGCTCCGCCTGGATGGTCTGCACGATGTCGCTCATCCGGCCGGTGCGCGCGGAGGTGAGCGCGGCGAGCAGCACGGCGTCGCCGCTCGGGTCCTCGTGGCCGGTGCGGGTGGCGTCGCCGAGGTCGAGGAGCTCGTCGTGCAGGCCGGTGACCCGGCGGCCGTCGGTGCTGATGTGCCGGCGCCGGCGCAGCCCCATCGGGGTGTGGCCGGTGGCCAGGTAGAAGGGGCGGGCGACGTCGGCCCGCCAGTCGATCAGGACCGGGGTGCGTTCGGCGTCGTCGGCCCGCAGGCCGATCCGGCCGATGTGGTGGCTGACGCCACGGGTGAGGTCGATCCGGCCGAAGCAGAGCGAACCGTCGACCGCGTTCAGCGCGGCGAGCAGCCCCGACCGCTCGGCGACCAGGATGTCCCGCTCCAGCCGGGCCTGCATGGGGGTGTTGCCCCGGGCGAGGGCGTCCGTGACGGAGACCTCGGTGTCGCCGCGCAGCGCGTCCACGCGTGCGTACAGGTCGTCGATGAATTCCTGCTCGCGCGTCAATTCACGATCTGGAAAGTCGGTGTTTGACAATTCCGCTCCCGCCCGGATATGCTCTGCTCATTGAACTTCTTTGCGACTGGATTTCCTTGAAGTCGCGAACTATTGAATATACGCAGAGAAATACCCCGAGCGCAATTGCGCTCGGGGTATTTCTCTGGGCCCCGGGGCCCTCAGCCTCGCAGGACGTCCGCCAGCTCCTCCAGCAGCCGCCGCTTGGGCCGGGCCCCCACCATCGCCTTCACCGGCTCACCGGCGCGGAACACCATGAACGTCGGCATCGACAGCACCTGGTACGCGTTCGTGGTCTTCGGGTTGGTGTCCACGTCCAGCTGGACCACCTTGAGCCGCTCGCCCTCCTCGGCGGCGAGGGCGCTGAGCACCGGTCCCATCTGCCGGCACGGCGGACACCAGGTCGCGGTGAACTCCACCAGCACCGGCAGGTTGGCGCCGAGCACCTCCGCCTCGAAGTCCGCGTCCGTCACCTCGGCCACACCCGCTGCCCTGCTCACTCGACGATCCCTCCCAGCTCGCACACCGGCTCCGGACCACCCGGAGCCTCCGCCTCGGCGGCCAGTTCGTCCCGCGCCCGCTCGGCCCTCACCAGCTGCGTCCCGACCTGCGCGCGCACGGCCTGCAACGCGCCGATCAGCGCGTCGAGCTCGTCCAGCTTGCGCCGGTAGACCGCGAGCGACGCCGGGCAGGTGTCGCCCTGCGGGTGCCCGGCCCGCAGGCACTCCACGAACGGCCGCGTCTCCTCCAGGTCGAACCCGAAGTCCCGCAGCGTCCTGATCTGCCGGAGCAGCTTCAGGTCGTCCTCGTCGTAGGTGCGGTATCCGCTGCCGTTCCGCTTCGCGGGCAGCAGCCCCCGTGACTCGTAGTACCGCAACGTCCGGGTCGTGGTCCCGGCCCGCGCGGCCAGCTCGCCGATGCGCATGGACACGAACGTAAGCCTTGACGCCGACGTCAGGGCAACAGCGGTTTGCGCGGTACGGGGGAGGTCAGCACGATCGATGTCGTCGTGCGCCCCAGAGCGGAGATCCGTTCGAGGACCTCCTCCAGGTGCACGGTGTCCGTGACGGCGACCTTGAGGAGCCAGCAGTCCTCACCGACCACGTGGTGCACCTCGGTGATCTCGGGACGCTCGATGAGCTCCAGGGTCCTCGGGTGCTTCAGCGTGAAGCCGCCGTGCGGGTTGACCCGGATGAACGCCTGGAGGCCGTAGCCGAGCCGGGCCGCGACGACCTGGGCGCCGTAACCGCTGATCACGCCCGCGGCCTCCAGGCGCCGCACCCGCTCGGTGACCGCCGCCGGGCTGAGCCGCACCCGGCGGCCCAGCTCGCTGAGCTTGATCCGGCCGTCGGTCTGGAGGAGTTCCAGGATCTGCCGGTCCAGCGTGTCGAAGGCCACCGACGTTTCATCGGCGACTCCCCGCGAATGCCGCGGTTCTTTCGGCGCGGCGGCCGGAACTCCCATGGTTCCCCCTTCAGGACGGGCGGGTACGCCAGGAGAATTATGGCCATGGAAAAGGCACGAGAGGTATTGGTCATCGGCGGAAACCGCTATGTCGGCAGGCGGCTCGTCACACGGCTGCTCGCCGCCGGGGACCGGGTGACCGTACTGAACCGCGGCTCCTCGGCACCACCCGCGGGCGCTGTCCACCTGGTCGCCGACCGGAACGACGAGGGAGCGCTCAGGCGGGCGCTCGGTGCACGCTCCTTCGACGTCGTCGTCGACCAGGTCTGCTACACCCCGCGCCAGGCGGCGATCGCCCGCCGGGTCCTCGCCGGCCGGACCGGTCGCTATGTGCTGACCTCGACGGTCGAGGTGTACGAGTACGAGGACTCGATCGCGCCGGTGCGGGAGACGGCGGTCGACCCGGCGGCCGTCCCGGTGGACCTCGAACTCCCCTGGCACGACCCGGAGTTCCTCGACGCTCACTACGGCGAGGGCAAGCGGCAGGCGGAGGCGGTCCTGGCCGCCGGCCCCGCCTTCCCCTGGACGGCCGTGCGCGTGGCCCATGTGCTGGGCGGCGCCGACGACTTCACCGGCCGCCTCCGGCACTACGCCGACCGCATCCGCGCCGGCGAGCCGATCGCCGTACCGGTCGACAACCAGCCCGCGACCTACATCCACGTCGAGGAGATCGCCGACTTCCTGGCCTGGGCGGTGGGCCAGGACTTCACCGGCCCGGTCAACGCCGCCTCCCACCGGCTGCTGACCACCGAGGAGTTGTGCGCGGCGGTGGCCGACCGCTTCCCGGACGGCGAGACCGTGTGGCGGCCGGTCGAGGTCGGCGAGGTCTCCCCCTTCTCGTTCACCCGCTCCTACGGCATGGACAACTCCCGCGCCACCCGGCTCGGGTTCGCCTTCGGTGACGTACGGCAGTGGCTCCCGCGTGCCGTGGCCGAGACCCTCGGAAGGGACGACTGACGTACGTCACCGCGTACTCGGCGGCCTGCCGGTGGCCTCGGGCCCCACGTCCCGCCGGTCAGCGGCTGCCGGCCAGTTCCTGCTCCCGCTCCTCGGTCTCCGGTGCCGCCTCGGCCTTCCGGCGCGGCAGCAGGACCGCGACGATCACCGTGCCGACGCCCAGGATCACCGCGCCGATCAGGCTGGTGTGGGCGACCGCGTCGGAGAAGGAGGAGCCCACCGCGTCGGCCATCCGACGGGCGCTGTCGGTCAGTTGGCCGGCCTGCGCCCGCAACTGCTCGGCCTGCTGCGGGTCGGTCGCGCGGGCCGCCTGCGCGGCGGCCTTCTCGGCCTGTCCGGCGATGCCCTGGGAGACCGAGTATCCGGCGCCGACCGAGTCCTGCGCGGTGGCCAGGGCGGACGCGGGCAGCCCGCTGCCGGCGGTCGCGTCCGCGAGGTGGCCGGAGTACGACGTGGCCAGCAGCGAGCCGAGGATGGCGATGCCGAGCGAGCCGCCGAGCTCCAGGGAGGTGTCGTTCACGGCGCCGCCGACGCCCAGTTCGGACTCGGGGAACGCCCCCATGATCGCGTCCGTGCAGGGCGAGAGGGCCAGCCCGATCGCGAGGCCCAGGACGACGAGGGGGGCGACGAGATCGCCGTACGACGAACCCGCGTCGACCTGGGTGAGCAGCGCGAGGGCCGCCGTGCCGCCGACCATGCCCGCGGTGACCGTGACCTTCATGCCGACGCGCGGGGTGAGGTAGCCGGTGAGGGCCGAGCCGGCGAAGACCGCGCCGGCCAGGGGCAGCATGCGCAGGCCGGTGTCCAGGGCGCTGTAGCCGAGCACGAACTGGAGATGCTGGGTGAGGTAGTAGAACGCGCCGAAGACGGCCAGGAAGAACAGGGCCACGGCGAGGTTGGAGCCCGCGAACCGGCGCTCGGTGAAGCGGCGCACGTCGACGACCGGACGCGGGTGGCGCAGCTCCCACACGACGAACAGGGCGAGCCCGGCACCCGCGACGACCGCGGCCGTGACCGCCTTGACGCCCCAGCCGAAGTGCGGCCCCTCGATGATCATGTAGACCAGCGCGCCGATCCAGACGACCGACAGCAGCCCGCCGACGTAGTCGATCCGCCCCTTCCCGTGGGCCCTGGACGGCGGTACGAGCACGAGGGCGCCGACGACCGCGAGGGCGGCGACGGGAACGTTGATCAGGAACGTGGACTTCCAGCTGTGCCGCTCCAGCAGCGCGCCCGCGAGCAGCGGTCCGGCCGCGATGGCGAGACCCGCCGTGGCGGTCCACAGGGTGATCGCCTTCGCCCGCTCCGCGCGCGGGAAGGTGGCAGCGAGCAGGGAGAGCGTCGCGGGCATGATCATGGCCGCGCCCACCCCCATCACCGCGCGGGCCGCTATCACCCCGGCGGAGCTGCCGACGAGCGATCCCGCCACGGCCCCGCCTCCAAAGACGAACAGCCCCAGGAGAAGGGCGCCGCGGCGGCTGCACTTGTCGCCGATCGCGCCGAGCAGCAGCATCAGCGCCGCGTACGGGACGGTGTAGCCGTCGATGACCCACTGGAGGTCGGCGCTGGACAGGCCCAGGTCCTGGGTCATGTCGGGCGCGGCGACGGTGAGGGCGGTGTTCGCCATCACGATGATCAGCAGGCTCAGGCACAGGACCAGCAGCGCCCACCAGCGCCGGGGATAGGGCCGGTCCATCCTTTCGACCGGTTCGTTCATGACGAGTCGCATGGGCAGGGGTCGCCTTCCTCACAGCGTGCGCGTTCAACTTGCACAGCAACGTGCAATTGCTCAACCATGTGCAATGTACGTCCACTGCACAACGCTGTGCAAATGGAGGAGGTGGAGCCCTTGCGAAGGGACCGCGGTGTCCCGGGGCGGGGCGTGCACAATGGCAGCCATGAGCACGGGTAACACCAGCCGCGCCGACGCGAACCGCCGCCGCATCCTCGACGTCGCACTCGCCGAGCTGTTGCGCGACCCCGACGCGTCCATGGACCAGATCGCCCGCGCCGCGGGTGTCGTACGGCGGACGGTGTACGGGCACTTCCCCAACCGCGAGGCGCTGATCGGCACCCTCGTCGACGGTGCCGTGGAGTCGGTGGCGGCCGCGCACGCGGCGGGCCGGGACGGGGTGGAGGACCCGGCGGAGGCCGTGGCCCGCTCGGTGCTCGCGGTCTGGGAGGTCGCCGACCGCTATCGCATCCTGGTCGCGCTCGCCCAGCGCAGCGTGACCATGCAGGGCATCCGGGACCGCCTCACCCCGGTACGGCAGGTCACCGTCGAGCTGTTGCGGCGCGGCCTGGAGGAGGGCGTTTTCGCCTCGCCGCTGCCGGCGCCGGCGCTGGCCTACGTCCACGAGCAGACGGTGTTCGCGCTGATGGAGGCGGTGAACGACGGACTGCTGGCGCCCGAGGAGGCGGGTCGTTCGGCCGCGGTCACCGTACTGACCGCGGCGGGTGTACCGGCCTCACGAGCCACCGGGCTGGTGGGGAAGCTGAGCGACTGAGGCACCGGACGATTCAGCGGCGCTTCGAAGAGGCGCTTCGAAGAGGACCGGCCCAGGCGCTGCGCCGGAACCGCCGCACGGGAAACACCGAGCGGCCAGGTCACCGGGGGGGGGGTGACCTGGCCGCTCGACTGACGACACCGGACGGCTGGGCTACGGGGGAGTACCCAGCCGCCCGGAGCCGACGGGACGGGCCCGGGTTCAGGCGCCGGGCCCGGCCCGGCTCAGGGGCCGGACGGACCGGCCGTGAGACCGTCGGCGAGGACATGCGACCGGCGGACCGACCGCGACGCTGAGGCGTGGGCCAGGCGCGAGCTTCGGGTACCGGGTACCGGGCTTAGGTACCGGACTCGGGTACCGGCCGTCAGGCCCGGGAACCGGCCGTCAGGCCCGGGAACCGGCCGTCAGGCCCGGGAACCGGCCGTCAGGCCCGGGAACCGGCCGTCAGGCCC
>NZ_JBSFTY010000053.1:0-56789 GCF_053591515.1 Streptomyces sp. NPDC003011 | reverse complement strand
ACCGGCCGTCAGGCCCGGGAACCGGCCGTCAGGCCCGGGAACCGGCCGTCAGGCCCGGGAACCGGCCGTCAGGCCCGGGAACCGGCCGTCAGGCCTTCGCCAGTTCCTTTTCGCCGCCCTGCTCGGGGACCTCCGCGTGGGCGTCCTGGCCGGCGCCGCCGCCGTGGCCGTCGTCGAGGAGCGTCTCCTCGTCGAAGGGCAGCTGACCGGCGAGCACCTGGTCGACGCGGGCGCGGTCGATCTCCTTCGTCCAGGTACCGATCAGGACCGTGGCGACGGCGTTGCCCGCGAAGTTCGTCAGGGCGCGCGCCTCGCTCATGAAGCGGTCGATGCCGACGATCAGGCCGATGCCGTCCACCAGCGCCGGCTTGTGCGACTGGAGACCGCCCGCCAGGGTGGCCAGACCCGCGCCGGTGACGCCCGCCGCGCCCTTCGAGGCGACCAGCAGGAACAGCAGCAGCGGAATCTGCTCGCCGACCGACATCGGCGTACCCATGGCGTCGGCGATGAACAGGGACGCCATGGTCATGTAGATCATGGTGCCGTCGAGGTTGAAGGAGTAGCCGGTCGGGACGGTGATGCCGACCACCGGCTTGCTGACACCGAGGTGCTCCATCTTCGCGATGAGCCGCGGCAGCGCCGACTCGGACGACGAGGTCGACAGGATCAGCAGGAACTCGCGGCCCAGGTACTTGAAGAGCGTGAGGATGTTGAGGCCCGCGACCACGCGCAGCAGGATGCCGAGCACGATGAAGACGAACAGGAAACAGGTGACGTAGAAGCCGAGCATCAGGACGGCGAGGCTCTTGAGCGCGTCGACGCCCGCGGAGCCGGTGACGGCGGCGATCGCGCCGAAGGCGCCGATCGGGGCGGCCCACATCACCATCGCGAGGATGCGGAAGACCAGCCGCTGGATGTGCTCGACACCGCGCAGGATCGGCTGGCCGGCCGGACCCATGGCCTGCAGCGCGAAGCCGGCGAGCAGGGCGACCAGCAGGGTCTGCAGCACCTCGCCGCCGGTGAAGGCGGAGACGATCGTGGTCGGGATGATCCCGAGCAGGAACTCGGCGGTGTCCTTGGCCTCCGGCGCCACCTGCGCCTGGCCGACCTCCTTGACCGCGTCGGTCACCGCGAGGCCAGTGCCGGGCTCCAGGATGTTGCCGACGACCAGGCCGATGCCCAGTGCGACCAGCGACATGACCGTGAAGTAGCCCAGTGCGATACCGCCTACGGCACCGACCTTGGCGGCCTTGCGCACCGAGCCGATGCCCAGCACGATCGTGCAGAAGATGATGGGGGAGATCATCATCTTGATCAGGTTCACGAAGCCGGTACCGATGGGCTTCAGCTCGACCGCGAAGTCGGGGGCGACCAGACCGACGGTGATGCCGAGGGCAACCGCGACGATCACTGCGATGTAGAGGTAGTGGGTGCGGTCCCGTTTGGCTTTGGGTGCGGTAGCTGCCGTATTGGCTGCGCTGCTCACGGCTGCCCTCCTTGACGACGTCGTCGGCATCACCGGCGTGCGGCTCACGTCCGGGGGTTCTGGATGGGGATGTACTGCGGGATGTACTGCGGGGTGCGGTGCAGTGCGGTGCGGGGATGCACTACGGAAATCCGCCGCGGATCCACGGGGGTCGTACTGCGGTTCCGCCGGGTTCTGCGTGGGGGGATGCGGTGACTATCTCCCGTCGTGTGAGGGCGGTCACCCTTCCGTTCATTTAGTTCACAATCAGCCAAGGGGCAGACTGGCCGCATGCACGTCCGTGTCCCGAGACCCCGCAGCCTGGCCGGCCAGCTCTTCGCCATGCAGGCTGTGCTGATAGCGGTCGTCGTCGCCGGGTACGCGCTGTTCACCTACGTCAGCGACCGCAGCCAGGCCGAGGACGCCGCGCGCCGGCAGGCCCTGGCCGTGGCGCGATCGGTCGCCGACTCCCCGTCCGTACGGGAGGCGATCGCCACCCCCGACCCGACGGCCGAGCTCCAGCCGTACGCGCTGCGGGTGATGGCCGACACCGACGTCGACTTCGTCACGATCATGGACCCGCGGGGCATCCGCTGGACCCACCCGGTCACGTCGGAGATCGGCCAGCGCTTCCGGGGGCACATCACCCCCGCGCTGGAGGGCCGGGCCTTCACGGAGACCTACACGGGCACGCTGGGCCCGTCGGTCCGCGCGGTCGCCCCCGTGCAGGACGGCGACCGGCGGGTCGTCGGCCTGGTCAGCGCCGGCATCCGGGTGGAGGAGATCACCAAGCGGGTGCAGGGCCAGCTGACGGCCCTGCTCGGGGTGGCGGCCGGCGCGCTCCTGCTCGGCGCGGTCGGCACGTACGTCGTCAACGCCCGGCTGCGCCGCCACACCCACGGCATGAACGCCACCGAGCTCAGCCGGATGCACGACTACCACCAGGCCGCGCTGCACGCCGTACGCGAAGGGCTGCTGATGCTGGACGGGCAGTACAGGGTGGCGCTGATCAACGACGGCGGACGCGAGCTGCTCGGGGTGGCGTCCGAGCGGGACGTGGTGGGGCGTTCGGTCGCGGAGATCGGCCTGCCCGCCCCTCTCACCGGGGCGCTGCTGGCATCGGAGCCGCGGGTGGACGAGGTGCACCTGACGGCGGACCGGGTGCTGGTGATCAACACGTCCCCGGTGTCGGGCGGCGAGCACCGGGGCACCGTCGTCACCCTCCGCGACGTCACCGAACTCCAGTCACTGATGGGTGAGTTGGACTCCGAGCGCGGCTTCACCCAGGCCCTGCGCTCGCAGGCCCACGAGGCGGCGAACCGCCTGCACACCGTCGTCTCCCTGATCGAGCTGGGCCGCGCGGACGAGGCGGTGGACTTCGCGACCGCCGAACTGGAGCTGGCCCAGGCACTCACCGACCAGGTGGTGGCGGCGGTGAGCGAACCGGTGCTGGCGGCGCTGCTGCTGGGCAAGACCGCGCAGGCCAACGAGCGGGGCGTGGAGCTGGTGGTGTCGCAGGACAGCCGCCTGGACGACGGCCTGCTGCCGCCGTCACTGTCCTCCCGTGACCTGGTCACCATCCTCGGCAACCTGATCGACAACGCGGTGGACGCGGCGCAGGGCAGCGTGCGGGCGCGGGTGACGGTGACGGCGTACACGGAACGCGGCGAGCTGGTCCTGCGGGTGTCGGACACGGGCGCGGGCGTGGCCCCGGCCCACACGGAGATGGTCTTCCAGCGCGGCTTCTCCACCAAGCCCTCGGGACCGGGCGGGCGGGGGCTCGGGCTGGCGCTGGTACGGCAGGCGGCGAACCGGCACGAAGGGTCCCTGACGGTGGCGGAGGCCGACGAGGGCGGGGCACGCTTCGAGGTGCGGCTGCCGCTGGGGGACGGGGGCGGCGCCGAGGAGGCGGCCGAGGGGGCCGTCGCCGAGGGCTCGGCCGGGGACCGGGCGTTCGAGGGTGCCGTCCCGGCGAGCGCGGCCGAGGACCGGGCGTCTCGCGGAGCCGTCTCGGGAAGCGCGGTTTCTGGAGGCGACGTATGACGACGAGCGAGCAGCAGCCCCTCATCCGTGTCCTGGTCGTGGAGGACGACCCGGTCGCCGCCGACGCCCATGTCATGTACGTCAACCGTGTCGCCGGCTTCACGGCCGTCGGCAAGGCCCACACGGGCGCGGAGGCGCGGCGCGCGCTGGAGCGCACCCCGGTCGACCTGCTCCTGCTGGACCTGCATCTGCCGGACGTGCACGGGCTGCAGCTGGCGCGTTCGCTGCGGGCGGCCGGCCACCACGCGGACGTGATAGCGGTGACGTCGGCGCGCGACCTCACGGTGGTGCGGGAGGGGGTCTCGCTGGGGGTGGTGCAGTACGTGCTGAAGCCGTTCACCTTCGCCACGCTGCGGGACCGCCTGGTGAGATACGCCGAGTTCCACGCGGCGGCGGGTGAGGCGAGCGGGCAGGACGAGGTCGACCGGGCGCTGGCGACGTTGCGGGCCCCCGGCCCGGCGGCGCTGCCGAAGGGGCTGAGCGGTCCGACGCTGGAGCGGGTGACGGGCGCCCTGCGGGAGGCGCGGGAGGGCCTGACGGCGGCGGGCATCGCGGAGGCGGTGGGCATCTCACGGATCACGGGTCGCCGCTACCTCGAGCACCTGGTGGAGGCGGGGCGGGCCGAGCGGGCGCCGGTGTACGGGCAGGTGGGACGGCCGGAGCTGGTGTACCGGTGGGTCCGGGGGGTGGCGGGGCGGGGACGTTAGCGGACCTCGCCGCTCACCCGCCGGCGCGCGGCCGTACGCCAACGGCACGTTCGGGAACGGGAGTTCACGCCGCCCTCGCGTACCACACCACCTGCGAGGCGAGTCCGGCCACGGTGAGCGCCTCCAGCACCGAGACCGCGACGAGGAGTCCGCCGCCGTCGCCGTCCACCCAGAAGACGACCAGCGCGGCCAGCGGCACGACGCAGAACGCCGTCAGGTCCACCACGGTCTGGACGGTCTTGCGGGACCTGCGCCGCGCGTCCCCGCGGTGAACGGTCTCCCAGCCGAACGCCCGGAAGCCGCCGCCCGGTTCGGCCAGCGCCGCGAGCCGGGGCCCGAGATCCTCCCGTACGTACCGACCGATCGCCGAGATCTTCTCGTCGTTCACGAGGTAGGTCCATCCGAGCACGACGCACACCGGCGGCAGCGCGAGCAGCATAGACGGCTGCCTGGCCTGCGCGGTCGCGGCGATGACGGCGGCCACGACGGCCAGGGTCACGTAGAGCAGGTTGTCCCGGAACCCGATCCGTGCCTTCTGTTCGTCCTTGACGCTCTGGTACTCGGCGAGCAGCAACTGCCCGACGGTGACACTCTGTTCCGGCACTCGGTTCCCTTCCCGCGGCGTACCTTGTGAGTGTGCCGCAGACCCAGCCCACCGCCCTCGTCCTGACCGCGCTCCCCCTCGAATACGCCGCCGTGCGCGCGCACATCGAGGAGCGGGAGGAGTGCGTGCACCGCGACGGGACCCGAGCCGAACGGGGTCAACTGCCCGGCACATCCTGGCATGTCGCGATCGCCGAACTGGGCATGGGCGCCGAGCGGGCCGCCGCCCTCACCACACAGCTCATCACCTGGCTGCGCCCCGAGGCGGTGTTCTTCGTCGGCGTCGCGGGCAGTCTCAAGGCGGACGTGGGGATCGGCGACGTCGTCGTGGGCACACAGGTGTACGAGATCCACGGCGGCAAGCAGACACCCGAGGGTTTCCTGGTCCGGCCGAAGGCCCTGCCCGGCTCGCACGCGCTGGAGCAGGCGGCCCGTTCCGCCGTACGGGACATGCCGGGCGTCCGCGCGCACTTCATGCCGATCGCCACGGGTGACGTGGTCCTGGCGGACGCCGGCTCCGAGATCGCCCAGCACCTGCGCAGGAACTACAACGACGCCGGCGCGATCGAGATGGAGGGCTCCGGGGCAGCCCTCGCGGCCCACCTGAGCGGGCAGTCGGACGCCTTGGTGATCCGGGGCATCAGCGACCGCGCCGACGCGGACAAGCACCAGGCCGACGCCTCGGGCTCGCAGAAGCTCGCCGCCGAGCAGGCGGCCTCGGTGACGGTGGCGGTACTGCGCAAGCACCGGCCCCGCGAGAGGTCCTCCGACTCCGAGGAGCGTCCCCATCGGAGCGGGGACGACGGAGCGACGTACGGCGGAGACCACATCGACTTCCGGGGCGGCACGTTCCACGGCCCCGTCACCGGCAAGAGCGACGGGCGACGGTAGGGGCACCGCCCACGGCCCGGTCCCCCGCGCGAGCGCCACCCTGCCGCCCCGCCCCCTGGGTTTCACGGGCCGCTCGGCCGAGCTGGACCGTCTGCTTCCGCACCTCGCACCGAACGAGGACGACGCCACCGCCGCGCTCCCGCTCCTCATCTTCGCCGTCACCGGCATGGGCGGCATCGGCAAGACGGCGCTGGCGGTGGAGGCGGCGCACCGGGCCCGCGCGAAGGGCTGGTTCCCGGGCGGGACCCTCTTCGTGGACCTGCGCGGATACGACGACGATCCGGTCACGGCCGACCAGGCGGTGCTGGCCCTGCTGGACGCGCTCGGCGTACGGGACCAGGAGTTCCCAGTACCTGCCGCTGTTGCCCGGTACGGATCATCACCGGGTGCTCATCATCTCTCGGGACCGTCCCGACGCTCTCCCGGTACGGCTCATCGACCTGGAGACTCTTGATCCGGACGATTCCGTCGCCCTGGTGACGCGCGCCCTGCACCACACCGACGAACGCGACGAGCGACCGGGGCGCGAGCCCGAGGCCCTGCGCGAACTGACCGGTATCTGCGGCCACTTGCCGCTTGCTCTGCAGATCGCAGCGGGGATGGGAGGGCAAAGCGTGGAATCACCTCGGCTCCGCGCTGTTCGAAGCGAACCAGGTGGAAGAGGCCATCGACACCTACACCCGCGCCCACGCCCCCACCGAAGCCGCCCAAGCCCACACCCGCGCCACCGGACTACCGGAGTGACTCCCCGCCCCTCACTCCACCCCCGCATAGCCCCGAGCCCCCCGCCAAGGCACCACCGCCCACATCCGCGTCCCACCTCCGGGCTCCCGCGCCTCCCCGAACCCCCACTCCCCCCGACACGCCCGCACCACGCACCCCAGCACCCGCAGCGCCGCCCGCCTCCGCGCGTCGCAGGCCGCCGCCAGCCGGGGATGGGAGTGCCTCGCATGCTCGTCGTAGAGGATCACCCGCACGTCCCCGTCCCGGTACCGCAAGGACAGGTACACCTCACTGTCGGGCGTCAACCGGCAAGCGCAGGCCGCCAGTTCGCCCACCACCTGCACCACCGCGTCCGTCATATCGGCCAGCCCGTGCGTGTGGAGGACAACCCGGGTGGCCGCACGGGCGATGCGCGGACTGGCCGGACCGGCGGGCAGCGTGAAGCTGTAGGCGAGTGTGTCGGGGGACGGCGGCGGTGTCTGCCGTTCGTCGATGGAGAGGGGGCAGGCCGCGACGGTGACCGGTGCGGACATGGACGACTCCTTCGTGGGTGCGGGTGGGCGTGCTGTGGAATGAGCCGCCGACTCGGCCGACGCCAGTGGCCTGTCTCTCCGGCGCGGGCCCACCCCTCCCGGAGAAGGAGAATGCGGGCAGGCTCGCGCGATGCGCTTCCGGAAACATCGGTCCGTAAGCGGCTCTTCACTGACTGTAGGGCATCACGGAGTACGTGTACTACTCTTCACTGAACTCCCTATTGGACCGATCAGTCACACCGGCGGCAGACTGTCCCTGCCACAAGGCGGAACGGGAGAGCGAATGCCACCGAGAAGCGCTCCGACGGAGCGTCAGCGACGGCTCGGCGCCGAGTTGCGCAAGTTGCGCGTCATGGCCGGGATGACCACAGAGCACGCAGCCGCGCTGCTGGGCGTCCCGCGTACGAACATGCCCAATATGGAGTCGGGGCGGTCCGGCATCAGCGCGGAACGTGTGCGCATCCTCGCGGGCAACTACGGCTGTGCGGACCAGGCCCTCGTCGAAGCGCTCGCCTCCATGGCTGCCGGGCGCGACAAGGGCTGGTGGGAGGCATATCGGGGGCAACTGCGGGACGGCTTCCTGGACATCGCCGAGATGGAGTGGCACGCCACACGCCTGCGTATCGCCGTCACCGTGCACCTGCCGGGGCTGCTCCAGACCGAGGACCACGCCCGCGCCGTCTTCGAAGCCGTGATCCCACGCCTGCCCTCGGACGAGGTGGACGTCCGCGTCGCTCACCGGATCGACCGGCAGCAGGTGCTTGACCGGCCGAGCCCTCCGGCGCTCGACGCGATCCTGCACGAGGCCGCCCTCCGCATGGAGTTCGGCGGTCCCGCAGTCGCGCGACGCCAGCTGGAGCACCTTCTGCGCATGTCCGAGCGCCAGTCCGTGACCCTACGAGTCATCCCGTTCAAAGCGGGCGGCTTCCCGGGAGCCGGGCAGTCCGTCGTCTACGCCGAGGCGACCGTCCCCCGCCTTGACACCGTGGAGCTCGACAGCACGCACGGCCCGGAGTTCATTGACGCAGAAACCCAACTCGACAAGTACCGGGCTCAACTGGATGCCACGCAAGCCCTCGCGCTCGCACCTCACGCCTCGCGCGACTTCATCCGAGCCCTGGCCGACGACCTTTAGGAGAGCCGCCATGCCCGACGTCAGCTGGGAAGACCCCTTCTGCGGAGAGGGCGCCAACTGCTTCCGCATAGGCACCGACCCCCAAGGCAACGCCTACATCGCCATAGCCGGACACGAGGACGCCCCCCTCACCGACACCCGCGAAGCCCTCCGCTCCCTCATCCTCGGCATCAAGTCCGGCCAGGCCGACCACCTCCTCCGGCCGGAGCCGCTCCCCGTCCGATATCCGCCGCACACGCATTGACCTGACTAGACCACTCCTCCTACGTTCACGGTGCAGCCATCCCGGCCACAACGACGTGCCCGCAGGAGGTCATGCCCGTGCGCCCCACCGCCGCCCGCCCAACTGCCCTGTCAGCCGCACTGGTCGCCCTGGTCGCCCTCTCAGCCGCCGCCTGCGGAGGCGGCTCCGGCAGTGATCCCGACACCCTCAAGGTCTCCTTCAAGCAGTCCACCGACAACTCGATCCACGTCATGGACGACTACCTCGCCGGCGTCAAGCGGCAGTTCGAGAAGGCCAACCCGGGCAAGAAGGTCGAACTCGTCCCGGTCAAGGCCCCGGACTCGGAGTACTACACCAAGCTCCAGCAGATGCTCCGGTCCGCGAAGACCGCCCCGGACCTGGTCTACGAGGACACCTTCCTCATCAACTCGGACATCACCAGCGGGTACTTGAAACCGCTCGACCCCTACCTCGCCGAGTGGCCGGACTGGGACCGGTTCATGGACACCGCGAAGGCCGCCGCCAAGGCCGAGGACGGCAGGACGTACGGCGTTCCGGACGGTACCGACACCCGCGGCCTCTGGTTCAGCAAGGACGTCTTCGCCCAGGCCGGCCTGCCCGCCGACTGGCAGCCGAAGACGTGGAACGACGTCCTGAGCGCCGCCCGCACCATCAAGCGGAAGGTCCCCGACGTCATCCCGCTGAACGTCTACACGGGCAAACCCGTCGGCGAGGCCGCCACCATGCAGACCTTCGAGATGCTGCTCTACGGAACCGGCACCGGCACCGGCACCGGCGGCGCCGGCGGCCAGGACCCCCTCTACGACCGGACGTCGAAGAAGTGGGTCGCCGGCAGCGACGGTTTCCGGGACGCCCTCACCTTCGTCGAGACCGTCTACAAGGAAGGGCTCGGCCCGGACATCGAGGACGCGCTCGACCCCAACGTCATGACCAGGGTGCGCGGCGAGTGGCTCCCGCAGGGCAAGCTCGGCATCGCCCTCGACGGCTCCTGGCTCCCGCAGGACTGGCTCCCCGGCAGTGGCCACGAGTGGCCCGGGTGGCCCGAGGAACTCGGCCTCGCCGCCATGCCCACCCAGCACGGCCAGGCCCCCGGCAAGGTGAGCATGTCCGGCGGCTGGACCTGGTCGATCCCGGCCAAGGCGGCCAACCCCGACCTCGCCTTCGACTTCGTCAAGGCCATGCAGACGAAGGCGAACGCGCGGAAGTGGTACATCGCCAGCTCCGGCATCGCGGTCCGCGAGGACGTCGCCGACGACCCCGCCTACGCCAAGGCCCAGCCCGGTATCGAGTTCTTCACGGAACTGGTCGCCCACACGCACTACCGGCCCGCCTTCCCCGCGTATCCGAAGGTCTCCACCGCGATCCAGGAGGCGATGGAGGGCGTGACCACCGGTGACCTGTCGGTGGCCGAGGCGGCGAGCGGTTACGACGACGCGCTCAGGGACGCCACCGGCGACCAGGTGGTCGAGAAGTGACCACCGCCGCTCCGCACGCGCCGGACCCGGCGGCGTCCCCCTCGGGCCCGGCCGCCTCCCGTCCCGCCACCGCCCCGAAGACCCCCCGGCACCGCACCCTCACCCGCACCCTCACCCGCGTCCTCCCCCTCTCCCCCGCCCTCGTCCTCCTGCTCCTCTTCCTGGCAGGCCCCATCGCCTACTGCGTCTGGATCGCCTTCACCGACCTCCAGCTCACCGGCCAGGCCGAGTCGTCGTTCGTCGGCTTCGACAACTTCCGTACGGCCTTCCAGGACGAGGGGTTCCTCAACGCCGTATGGCTGACGCTGGTGTTCACGGTCCTGTCGTCGCTGATCGGGCAGAACACCCTCGGCCTGGCGCTGGCCTCCCTCATGCAGCGCGCCTCGAAACCGGTCCGCACGCTCACCGGCGGGATCGTGATCACGGCCTGGGTGCTGCCGGAGGTGGTCGCGGGTTTCCTGCTCTACGCCTTCTTCCGCCGCGAGGGCACCCTGAACGCGATCCTCGACTGGCTCCGTCTGCCGTCCCAGAACTGGCTGTTCACGCTCCCGATCCTCGCGGTGTCCTTCGCGAACGTCTGGCGCGGCACCGCCTTCTCGATGCTGGTCTACTCGGCCGCCCTCAACGAGATCCCGAAGGAGATCACCGAGGCCGCAGAGGTCGACGGAGCCGGCGGCCGGCGCCGGATGTGGCACATCACGCTCCCGCTGATCCGCCGCTCCATCGGCACGAACCTGATGCTCAACACCCTCCAGACGCTGTCCGTCTTCGGACTGATCTGGGTGATGACCAGAGGCGGTCCCGGCGACAGGAGCCAGACGCTGCCGCTCTTCATGTACGAACAGGCCTTCCAGAACAGCATGATCGGCTACGGCACCGCCGTGGCACTGCTCCTGCTGCTGGTCGGCTCGCTCTTCTCGCTGGTGTATCTGCGCCTGCTGCGGACGGAGGTCTGACCGCCATGGCCCTGACCTTCTCCGCCCGCCGCCGCGGCCGGCGCCTCGCCGCCGACGCCGGCCTGCTCCTGGCCGCCGCCGCCTTCGTGCTGCCGCTGGCGTGGGTGGTGCTGTCCTCCCTGGACCCGCGCGCCGACCTCAGGGTGAAGGCCCCCGACGGGCTCACCCTGGGCAACTTCGACGCGATCCTGACCTCCGACATCACCTTCACCCCGCTGCTGAACAGCCTGGTCCTGTGCGGCGGCGCGACCGGGCTGACGGTGGTGTGCGCGGCGCTGGCGGCGTACCCGCTGTCCCGCTTCAGGTCCCGCCTGAACCGGCCGTTCCTGCTGACGATCCTCTTCGCCACCAGCCTGCCGATCACGGCGATCATGGTGCCGGTGTACGCGCTGTTCGTGCGGGTCGACCTGATCGACACCCTGCACGGCACGATCTTCTTCTTCGCCGCCTCCCAGCTCCCCTTCGCCATCTGGCTGATGAAGAACTTCATGGACGGCGTACCGAGGGAACTGGAGGAGGCGGCGTGGACCGACGGCGCCTCGCCGCTCCAGTCACTCGTCAGGATCGTGCTCCCCCTCATGGGCCCGGGAGTCTCCGTGGTGACGGTCTTCTCCTTCGTCATGATGTGGGGGAACTTCTTCGTCCCGTTCATGCTCCTGCTCACTCCGGACCGGATGCCGGCCTCCGTGAGCATCAACGAGTTCTTCGGCAACCGCGGCATGGTGGCGTACGGGCAGCTCGCCGCGTTCTCCGTCGTCTACTCGACCCCGGTGATCCTGCTGTACGTGCTGATCGCCCGACGGCTGGGCGGCGGGTTCGCGCTGGGCGGCGCGGTCAAGGGGTGAGCGCGCCGAGCCCTTCACGTCCGGGTGAGAGGAACGTCCGGATCGCGCCGCGGTTTCTGCCCTTTCCCGCGGCCGGTCGCCGTGCTGACCATGGCGTACGCGTCTTCGACGGCCGCCCGCCCGGGCGAGACCCGCGGCGTCCCGTCGCGGCCGGCCGTCGCCGGATGCCGGAGGTCCGGCCGGCGCGGTCGCTCGCGCATATGCCGCTCCACCTTGCCCTTCGCCCCGTGCGCGGACGCCGCGCGCCGGCCGGGCGCCTGTCCGGGCAACCCGGCGCCTCCCGCCCGGCCGCCCCCGCGCGGCCGACGGACGATCTTCGGCCACCCCGAACCCACGGCCGAAACCGTATCTTCCTACAATCTGTGATCCTGGCCGAACTGACCGTAGTCACCGCACGCCCGGGCCCCTACTTTGTGGCCGTGCGCCGACCCCCACAGCCGAATCCGCCCAGCCCGCCGCCGCCTCCCCCGTTCGACGCCCCCGCCGCCCGCAGACTCCGTACCGCTCTCGGAATGGGACCCGAGCACGTCGCCTACGGTATGCGTGCCTCGTTCGGGCTGCCCTATGTGACCCCCGACCTCGTCATCGCCTGGGAACGCGGGATCACCTCGCCCGCCGGCCGCGAACTCACCGCGCTCGCCGGTGTGTTGTGGTGCTCCCCCGGCGACCTCATCGGCAGGCCGCGCACCTTGCGCGAGCACCGGCTCTCCCACGGGTTCGCGCCGGAGGACGTGGCACGTGCCGTCGGGCTCGAACTCCTGGCCTACCTCAGCATGGAGGAGCACGACGAGTGGCGCGGCACCGACCGTCAGTCGTCCGTCCTGGCCGACCTGCTCGAACTCTCCCTGCCCGACTTCGTCACCGTCACCGGCCGCGAGCCGAAACTCGCCGGGCTGCTGCGCGACGCCGTGACCACCCGGTGGCAGGCGTACGTCCGCCCGGTCGCCAAGATCGTGCCGCTGGGCCGGCGGCTCCTGGAGGACACCCTCCAGAAGCTGCACCGGCAGTACCACGGCCAGATGGTCGCCACCCTGAGCTGGGGCGGCGGCAGCGGCGACGCGGGGACCGCCGGCCAGGACTTCCTCGACCGGGTGGTCGACCACTTCTGGACCACGGTCCGGGACAACACCGGTTAGATCGGCACCGCCCAGACCGGCACCAGCTGCACCGGCACCGGCACCGGCACCGGCCAGGACACCCCCGAAGGGCCCGTGCCGGGCAGGGGTCCACGGACCCGCGCCGGACACGGCCCCGAGGGCCGCCTAGAAGACCGACTCCACCTCGTCCATCCGGTCCTTCGGGACCCTCTTCAGCTCGGTGACCGCCTCCGCCAGCGGCACCATCACGACGTCGTTGCCCCGCAGCGCGGTCATCCGGCCGAAGTCGCCCCGGTGCGCGGCCTCCACCGCGTGCCAGCCGAAGCGCGTGGCGAGCACCCGGTCGAACGCGGTCGGCGTGCCGCCGCGCTGCACATGCCCGAGGATGACCGGCTTGGCCTCCTTGCCGAGCCGGCGCTCCAGCTCATACGCCAGTGCCGTACCGATGCCCTGGAAGCGCTCGTGGCCGAACTGATCGATGTCGCCCTTGCCGTAGTCCATGGAGTCCTCGGCGGGGTGGGCGCCCTCGGCGACGCAGATGACCGCGAACTTCTTGCCGCGGGCGAAGCGCTCCTCGACCATCTTGACCAGGTCGGCGGGGTCGAAGGGCCGCTCGGGCAGGCAGATGCCGTGGGCGCCGGCCGCCATGCCGGACTCCAGGGCGATCCAGCCCGCGTGCCGGCCCATGACCTCGACGACCATCACGCGCTGGTGGGACTCGGCGGTGGTCTTCAGGCGGTCCATCGCCTCGGTGGCGACGCCGACGGCCGTGTCGAAGCCGAAGGTGCGGTCCGTGGAGGAGATGTCGTTGTCGATCGTCTTCGGGACGCCGACCACCGGCAGGCCCGCGTCGGCCAGCATCCGGGCGGCCGTCAGCGTGCCCTCGCCGCCGATCGGGATCAGCGCGTCGATGCCGAAGTCGCGCGCGATGTCGTACGCGTTCTCGCAGGCCTCGCGCAGGCGGTCGCGCTGGAGCCGGGAGGAGCCGAGGATGGTGCCGCCGCGGGCCAGGATGCCGCTGACGGCGTCGAGGTCGAGCGTGCGGTAGTGACCGTCGAGCAGGCCGGCGTACCCGTCCTCGAAGCCGATGACCTCGTCGCCGTAATTGTCGACCGCGCGGTGCACGACCGACCGGATCACGGCGTTCAGGCCGGGGCAGTCGCCGCCTGCGGTGAGAACTCCGATGCGCATCGTGCTGTGTCTCCTGCTCGCTGTTGGTACCGGTGAGCCAGATCCGATTGTTTCATGCCCCACAGGACGGTGCCGCATCCACTGTTGACGGGCGCCTTATCTATCGCGAGAGGTATTGTCAAGAGGGTTCTGCTCACCTCGGTGGGCGATTTTTATGGCCGCCCGACGCACCCGAAGACGAAACGGAGAGCACGCGTGACCCGCAGCGTGTACGTGACCGGTATCGACCGCGGCGACGGCCGCCAGGTCGTCGAGCTGGGGGTCATGGAACTCCTGACCCGGCAGGTCGACCGGGTCGGCGTGTTCCGTCCCCTCGTCCACGACGGACCCGATCGCCTGTTCGAGCTGCTGCGCGCCCGGTACCGGCTGACACAGGACCCGGCGACGGTCTACGGCATGGACTACCACGAGGCTTCCGCCCTCCAGGCCGAGCGCGGCGCGGACGAGCTGGTGTCGAGGCTCGTCGACCGGTTCCACCGGGTCGCCCGGGACTACGACGTCGTCCTGGTCCTCGGCACCGACTTCGCCGACACCCAGTTCCCGGACGAGCTGGCCCTGAACGCCAGGCTGGCCAACGAGTTCGGCGCCTCCGTGATCCCGGTGGTGGGCGGCCGGGGCCAGACCGCGGAGTCCGTGCTCGCCGAGACCCGCAACGCCTACCGCGCCTACGACGGCCTCGGCTGCGACGTCCTCGCCATGGTGACCAACCGGGTCGCCCGCGCCGACCGCGACGAGATAGCCGAGCGGCTCGCGAACCGTCTCCCGGTGCCCTGCTCGGTGGTCCCGGACGAGCCCGCCCTGTCCGCGCCGACCGTCGCGCAGATCGCGCAGGCCCTCGGCGCCAAGGTCGTCCTCGGCGACGACTCGGGGCTGGCCCGGGACGCGCTCGACTTCGTCTTCGGCGGCGCGATGCTGCCGAACTTCCTCGGCGCCCTGACCCCGGGCTGCCTGGTCGTCACCCCCGGCGACCGCGCCGACCTGGTGGTCGGCTCGCTGGCCGCGCACAGCGCCGGCACCCCGCCGATAGCCGGCGTGCTGCTCACGCTCGGCGAGGTCCCGGGCGACGACATCCTCACCCTGGCCGCCCGCCTCGCCCCCGGCACCCCGGTGCTGTCGGTGGCCGGCAACAGCTTTCCCACCGCCGCCGAGCTCTTCTCCCTGGAGGGGAAGCTGAACGCGGCCACCCCGCGCAAGGCGGAGACCGCGCTCGGCCTGTTCGAGCGGTACGTCGACACCGCCGACCTCAACCGGCGCGTCTCCGCGCCGAGCAGCGACCGCGTCACCCCGATGATGTTCGAGCACACGCTCCTGGAGCGGGCCCGCTCGGACCGGCGGCGCGTCGTGCTGCCCGAGGGCACCGAGCCGCGCGTCCTGCACGCGGCGGAGGTGCTGCTGCGCCGGGGGGTGTGCGACCTCACCCTGCTCGGCCCGGTCGACCAGATCCGCAAGAAGGCCGCCGACCTCGGCATCGACCTGGGCGACTGCCAGTTGACCGACCCGGCCACCAGCGAGCTGCGGGACGCCTTCGCCGAGAAGTACGCGGCCCTGCGCGCCCACAAGGGCGTCACCGTGGAGCTGGCGTACGACGTCGTCTCGGACGTGAACTACTTCGGCACGCTGATGGTCCAGGAGGGCCTCGCCGACGGCATGGTGTCGGGGTCCGTGCACTCCACGGCCGCGACCATCCGGCCCGCCTTCGAGATCATCAAGACCAAGCCGGACGCCGACATCGTGTCGTCCGTCTTCTTCATGTGCCTCGCCGACAAGGTCCTCGTCTACGGCGACTGCGCCGTGAACCCCGACCCGAACGCCGAGCAGCTCGCCGACATCGCCATCCAGTCGGCCGCCACCGCCGAGCAGTTCGGCGTGGAGGCGCGGATCGCGATGCTCTCGTACTCGACGGGTACGTCCGGGTCGGGCGCCGACGTCGACAAGGTGCGCGAGGCGACCGAGCTGGTGCGGCAGCGGCGGACCGACCTGAAGATCGAGGGGCCGATCCAGTACGACGCGGCCGTGGAGCCGTCGGTCGCGGCAACCAAGCTGCCCGGGTCGGAGGTCGCCGGCCAGGCCAGCGTGCTGATCTTCCCCGACCTGAACACCGGCAACAACACCTACAAGGCCGTGCAGCGGTCGGCCGGCGCGATCGCCGTCGGGCCGGTGCTCCAGGGTCTGCGCAAGCCGGTCAACGACCTGTCCCGGGGCGCCCTGGTCCAGGACATCGTCAACACCGTCGCCATCACGGCCATCCAGGCCCAGTCTCCCGCTCCGTCCCCGATCGAGAAGGCCACCGCCCAGTGAGCTCCACGCGCGTCCTCGTCCTCAACTCCGGCTCGTCGTCGGTGAAGTACCAGCTGCTCGACATGCGGGACAGCAGCCGGCTGGCCGTGGGGCTCGTCGAGCGCATCGGCGAGGAGACCTCCCGGCTCAGGCACACGCCGCTGACCACGGGCGAGGCCCGTGAGCGGACCGGCCCGATCGCCGACCACGAGGCCGCCCTGAAGGCCGTGGCACAGGAGCTGTCCCAGGACGGCCTCGGGCTCGACTCGCCGGAGCTGGCCGCGATCGGGCACCGGGTGGTGCACGGCGGGAAGCACTTCACCGAGCCGACCGTCATCGACGGCACCGTGCTCGCCGAGATCGAGCGGCTGATCCCGGTCGCCCCGCTGCACAACCCGGCCAACCTCACCGGCATCCGCACCGCCCAGGCCCTGCGCCCGGACCTGCCCCAGGTCGCCGTCTTCGACACCGCCTTCCACACCACGATGCCGGAGTCGGCCGCCCGCTACGCGATCGACGTGCGCACCGCCGACGAGCACCGCATCCGGCGCTACGGCTTCCACGGGACCTCGCACGCCTACGTGTCCCGGGCCACGGCGGAACTGCTGGGCAAGGCGCCGGAGGAGGTGAACGTGATCGTGCTGCACCTCGGCAACGGGGCGTCCGCCTCCGCCGTGCGCGGCGGGAGGTGTGTGGAGACTTCCATGGGACTGACGCCTTTGGAGGGGCTCGTGATGGGTACGCGCTCCGGAGACATGGACCCGGCCGTCATCTTCCATTTGATGCGCGTTGGCGGAATGTCCACGGACGAGATCGACACTCTTCTCAACAAGAAGAGCGGATTGATCGGTCTGTGCGGGGACAACGACATGCGGGAGATCCGCCGCCGGATCGACGAGGGTGACGAACAGGCACAGCTCGCCTTCGACATCTACATTCACCGGCTGAAGAAGTACATAGGCGCCTATTACGCCGTGCTCGGACGCGTGGACGCGGTCGCCTTCACAGCGGGAGTCGGGGAGAACGCGAGCCCGGTGCGGGAAGCTGCCGTGGCGGGCCTGGAGGAGCTGGGCCTCGCGGTGGACGGCGCGCTCAACGCCGTACGCGGTGACGGGCCCCGTCTGATCTCGCCCGCGGACGCGCGGGTGGCCGTCGCCGTGGTACCGACCGACGAAGAACTGGAGATCGCCACACAGACCTACGCGCTGGTCGGAAAGAACGACTGAGCCAAACAGCTGAGCAATACACGGCAGTAACACGCCTGAGCGCGAAGCCGCCCATTTGTATCTTCCGCCAGACGGAATATTCCGTAGCGAAACAAACCGATAGGATCGCCCCATGCGCCGTTCCAAAATCGTCTGTACTCTCGGCCCCGCGGTCGACTCCCACGAACAACTCGTGTCGCTGATCGAAGCCGGCATGAATGTGGCCCGCTTCAACTTCAGCCACGGCTCCCACGCCGAGCACCAGGGGCGGTACGACCGCGTCCGTGCCGCCGCCAAGGAGACCGGCCGGGCCATCGGTGTCCTCGCCGACCTCCAGGGCCCGAAGATCCGGCTGGAGACCTTCGCCGAGGGTCCGGTCGAGCTGGAGCGCGGTGACGAGTTCGTCATCACCACCGAGGACGTCTCCGGTGACAAGCAGATCTGCGGGACCACCTACAAGGGCCTGCCCGGTGACGTGACCAAGGGCGACCAGATCCTCATCAACGACGGCAACGTCGAGCTGAAGGTCACCGAGGTCGAGGGCCCGAAGGTGAAGACGATCGTCATCGAGGGCGGTGTCGTCTCCGACCACAAGGGCATCAACCTGCCCGGCGCGGCCGTGAACGTGCCGGCGCTGTCCGAGAAGGACATCGATGACCTGCGCTTCGCGCTGCGCATGGGCTGCGACCTGGTCGCCCTGTCCTTCGTGCGGGACGCCAAGGACGTCGCCGACGTCCACAAGGTCATGGACGAGGAGGGCCGCCGCGTCCCCGTCATCGCCAAGGTGGAGAAGCCGCAGGCGGTGGAGAACATGGAGGACGTCGTGATGGCGTTCGACGGTGTGATGGTCGCCCGTGGCGACCTGGCCGTCGAGTACCCGCTCGAAAAGGTCCCCATGGTGCAGAAGCGCCTGATCGAGCTGTGCCGGCGCAACGCCAAGCCGGTGATCGTGGCGACCCAGATGATGGAGTCGATGATCACCAACTCCCGTCCCACCCGCGCCGAGGCCTCCGACGTGGCCAACGCGATCCTGGACGGTGCCGACGCGGTCATGCTGTCGGCGGAGTCCTCGGTGGGCGCGTACCCGATCGAGACCGTCAAGACGATGTCCAAGATCGTCACCGCGGCCGAGCAGGAGCTGATGTCCAAGGGCCTGCAGCCGCTCGTCCCGGGCAAGAAGCCGCGCACGCAGGGCGGTTCGGTCGCGCGCGCCGCGTGCGAGATCGCCGACTTCCTCGGCGGCCGGGGCCTGGTGGCCTTCACCCAGTCCGGCGACACCGCCCGGCGCCTGTCGCGCTACCGCGCGGTCCAGCCGATCATCGCCTTCACCACCGACGAGAGCACCCGCAACCAGCTCACGCTGAGCTGGGGCGTCGAGTCGCACGTCGTGCCGTTCGTGAACAGCACCGACGAGATGGTCGACCTGGTCGACCAGGAGATCACCAAGACCAAGCGCTTCAACCCGGGCGACATCGTCATCATCACCGCCGGCTCGCCCCCCGGCGTCGCCGGCACCACCAACATGCTCCGCGTCCACCACCTGGGCGGCGCCAACTGAGCACCCCCCAAAGGGCTCGCGTACGGCACCGAGGGCGCTCCCTGTTGCAGGGGGCGCCCTCGTCCGTTCACCCGGTCAGTGACTCCCGCCGGATGTCACGCCTCGGCCGCCGCACGGACGACGGCATGCGCCAGGGCGTCGAAGTTCTCCCGGAAGAAGCCCGTCCGGATCTCAGCGCCTCGTACATCGCCGACACCTGACGGGGCGTGAGCCGGGCGATGAACGCGTCGCCGTCGCGGGTCAGTTTCATCTGGGTTCTCAATCGTCACTCCCTCCCGTGTCCCCTCTTGGACACGACCGTGCCCCGCCGGACGGACACCCGGCGGGGCACGGTTTTCTGCGGCTCCCGGAGAAGACTGTCGGCGATGACGTTCAGCCGGTCACGTCGTGTACTGGTGCAGCCCGGGGACGGTCAGCGTGCCGCCGAACTGGCCGGCCTGCTGGACCTTCGCGTTGGTGAAGTAGATCAGGGGGATGTTCAGCGGCGGCGGGTGCTCCGGATCGAAGGTGATCGGGATCAGACCGAACAGGTTCCCGGAGATGCTCTCCGTGTACATGATCGTGTCGCCGTCGCGGATGGTGGACGTGGTGCCCTTGCCCGCCTGCACGTGGTAGGTCTTGCCGGACTGCTTGTCCTGCACGGTCTGGTGCAGGTCGCCGATGTCGGTCCCGTCGGAGATGACGTACTTCAGGACCTTCTTGACCTGGCCGCCGGCGGTCTTCACCTCGACGACGCCCTTGTAGTCGGCGCCCTTGAGCGTCAGCGAGCTGGCGTTCAGGTACCAGGGGTCGTCGGGCAGCGGGACGGCGTTGTCGATGCCGCTCTCGGCGTCCGTGGCGGCCGGGCAGTCCTCCGCGTCCGTGGTGGGGCTCGCGGACGGGCTGGGCGAGGAGGTGGCATCCGGGGAGGCGCTCTCGGCGGCCTCCTCGACGGCTTCGGCGGTGTCCTCGGCCGCCTCGGACGCGCTGTCCGTGGTGTCCTGCGCGGTGTCGTCGACCGGGCCGGTGACCTTCTCGGTGGTCTCCCCGACGGGGTCGGACGCGTCCTTGCCGGTGTCCGCCGAGTCCTCCGCGGGGGCCGCCGGGCTCTGGGTGGCGGACGGGGACGCCGACGGGGCCGGGCTCGCGCTCTCCGTCGCCTTGGAGCCGCCGGTGAAGACGCCGGTGATCGCGTCGCCGATGTCCTCCAGCAGGTTGCCGTCGCTCTCGGAGGGCGAGGGCGACGCGGTGGCGGTGTCGGACGCCGAGCCGCTGTCCCCGCCCGGCGAGGCGGAGGGCGCGGGGGCCGGGTCGGCCTCGTCGCCGGAACCTGAATCCGGCGAAGAGGAGTCACCCGGGGAACCCGAGCCGTCGCCGCCCGAGGAGCCGTCGCCGCCCGGCGAGGCGGACGGCCCGGGCTCGGCGGTGCCGGTGTCCGGGGAGTCCGTGGAGTCGCCGGACGGGTCCTCGGAGCCGTCGCTCGCCGAGGCGGACGGCGAGGGACTGGCCGACGCCGAGGCGCCGTCCTCCAGCGCCGTGAGGCAGTCCTTGTACTCGTCGGCCGTCAGGCTCTTGGACGCCGGCTGGTCGTCGGCGAGCGCGAGCGTGGGCGTGAACCCCATCCCCATGAGGACCGCGGTCGGCATGGCCGCCAGGGCTATCGCCTTGCCGGCAGGCATGTGGAACCTGGTGAACAGCGGCTTCTTGGGTGCCGCGTGGCGCGGCCCGGTTCTCACACAGGACGTGTCCACGTCAGTCCCGTGGGTCACCTCGTCAGCCGGCACTGTGCCTCCCGTTCGCCCCGTAGACCGGGCTCGTTCCTGACAGATCGTTCGGCTCGCCGATGTCGTGCACGGGCTCGGGCACCGTGGTGCCGCGGTCGGTGGCCGCGGCGGGCGAGGCGTCCTTCGCGAACGACACCCCCGGGACCGCGGCCTCGGGAGCACCGCCCTGCTGCGCGGGAACCCCCGGCGCCGGCGGTGTGGGCGGCTCGCCCGGCACCCAGGCCACGGCCATCGCCCCGCCGACGAGGGCGAGGAGGAAGCCGACGATGAAGCCGCCGAAGTTGGACACCGGAAGGGACACCAGTCCCAGCAGGATCGCCGCGACGCCCGCGAAGGTGCGTACGTGCTTCTGGAACCAGAGGCTGACGCCCAGGACGGCGAGCAGCACGCCGATGATCAGGGAACCGGCACCCGCCGTGGTGGCCATGGTCAGCGTGAGGTGACCGATCTGCAGGTTCGCGTACGGGAAGTAGGCGATGGGGAGTCCGGCGAGCAGGACGAACAGCCCGGCCCAGAACGGCCGAGTGCCCCGCCAGGCGCGGAAGTTCCGCTTGAAGACCCGGAGGTAGTGCTCATCGCGACCGGGCGCGGCAGGAGTCTCGGCGCTCATGGAAAAACAGCTCCCTGGAACGGCTTGCTGTGGTGAGTGGTTCTGCGGATCGCAGAGTGGACGGGCGGGGAGGCCACCGGCTCCCCCGCCCGTCAGCGAGTGCTCAGTAGCACTCCTTGACGCCCTTCGACAGCGACATCTTCAGACCGCTGAGCTTGAAGGTGCCGGCGGTGGTCGCCCACGCCGTCTGCTTCACGTCGGTCAGCGTGGCCTTGGTGGCCTGCTGGCTGAACCCGAACGGGTTGGCGGTGTCACCGCTCTTGATGCCCGGACCCTTGCTGAGGTCCTTGCCGGCCACACCGATGTCGATGTTCTCGAAGGTGGCGTTCGCCTCGAGTTCCTCGACGTCGATGTAGAGGTTGTCGGCCACGACCGGCGTGCCCTTGCCGCCCGCGCTCAGCGTCAGGCTGACCGACCCGAGCAGCGGGATGTCCGGGGTGACGACGGACTGGCACATGTTCGTGATCGAGGCCTTCTTGAAGGCCGAGACCGCGACGGGGTGAGCCGTCTTCTTGCCGTCGAGGGTGTACCCCGAGTCGATGGCTCCGTACTGCGAGAAGCCCGTGCCCTCGATCCGGTCGGCCGTCACCTTGAACGACTGCCCCGACACGCTGAACGACGCGGCGAGGGCGCCCTGCGCGAGAGCGACACCTATACATGCCGTGGCGGCCACGCTGGGCACCATGACCACAGCGAACCGCTTCCATCTGGTCCCGCCACGCACCTGGGACTCCATATTTCCTCCTTCTCGGACGTACATCTCCTGGCCCTGGCTTCCCTGTCGGGTCGACGGCTCAGCCGGGCAGGGATGGGAGAAGTGCTACGTCCTCGGGAAGGGGAGCGCCCGTACTCGGTGGCGCGAACCGCACCCGAATCACCGGCGATCACCCCCGAGCGACAACCACTGGTCGCGCCTGACACGCATCACGCACAACCCTGCTGGACAGGCTTCGCCGACCGGCGAAGACCCCCCTGCCCAAGAGCCGGCGCCACTGCCGCCGGCTCTGCTCGGTGGGGACCCTGGGTTCCCGTCGACCCAACCGGCTGCCGGGGTACGGGAATGGACCGAGCGTCGCCGATCGTGGTGCATTCTCGCCGTCGACACAAGGGGGTTCGTTACTCGCTAGTAACGGCCGGATAACCGAACAACGACCCGCTGGTCTCGGCCGACGACGCTCGGTGTCAGGGAGGGCCGGGACAAAGCTGTTGATCATTGGACAGAATCCGACAGATCAACGCCCCCGACTTACTGCAAGTAACAGCGGCCGCGATTGCCAAGATTTGGCAAAGCGCGGCCGCATCGGCCCCTGTGGGCCAACCTTTCACTCGGGCATCACATGGCCGAATGTTTAGCGACTGGTCAGAAACCCGGCCGCCGCCCCGGTCAGAACAGGGCGCGCGCCAGCGCCCTGCGCGCCGCCGCCACCCGCGGGTCGTCGGCGCCGACGACGTCGAACAGCTCCACCAGCCTCACGCGTACGGCGTTGCGGTCGTCGCCCGCCGTGCGGCGCACGGTGTCGATGAGCCGGCTGAAGGCGTCCTCCACGTGTCCGCCCACCAGATCCAGGTCGGCGGCGGCGATCTGCGCCCCGGGATCGTCCGGCTTCTCGGCCGCCTCCTTGCGCACCTGCTGCGGGTCCAGCCCCTGTACCCGCTGGAGCAACTCGGCCTGCGCGAGACCCAGGGTGGCCTCCGTGTTGCCCGGGTCGTCGGCCAGTACGTTCCTGTAGGCCTGGACCGCACCGCCGAAGTCCCCCGCGTCCAGGGCGCGCACGGCGGCTTCGAGGAGCGCGTCGTACGGTCCGGCCGGCGTCGGAGCGGGAGCGGTCTCGGCGGCGGCGCCCGGGCCGGCGTCCGGGTCGACCACCAGGCCGGTCAGGCCGAAGCGCTGCTCGGCGACCTCCACCAGCTGATCCAGGGTCTGCCGGATCTGCGCCTCACCGGCGGCGCCCTGGAAGAGCGGCAGGGCCTGCCCCGCGACCACCGCGAAGACGGCCGGGATCCCCTGGATCCCGAACTGCTGCATCAACATCTGGTTGGCGTCGACATCGATCTTGGCGAGAAGGAAGCGCCCGTTGTACTCGACGGCGAGCCGCTCCAGGACGGGGCTCAGCTGCTTGCAGGGCTGACACCACTCCGCCCAGAAGTCGATGACGACGGGCACTTCGGCGGAGCGCTGCAGGACATCCTGCTCGAACCCCGCCTCGTCGACGTCGATGACGAGATCGGCCGGAGAGATCGCCCCCGGCCCGCCGCCCTGTCGGGCCGCTTCGGCGCGCGCCTGCTCCGCCTTCGCCTTGGCCTCCTGGGCCGCCTTCACCGCGGCGAGGTCGACGACTCCGCTCATGGACATGTTCCGTGGCTGCATGCGTCTATCCTCCCCCGTTCGCGGCCGCGTGTGAAAAGCGTGGTGCAAGCCGGTCGTGCCGTGTGCTCGTCGGTGCCGGGTCCCCACCCTGCGTCCGTGGTTTCGCT
Organism: Streptomyces sp. NPDC003011; assembly: GCF_053591515.1. NCBI lineage: Bacteria > Bacillati > Actinomycetota > Actinomycetes > Kitasatosporales > Streptomycetaceae > Streptomyces > Streptomyces sp. NPDC003011. The sequence goes on along the minus strand of NZ_JBSFTY010000053.1, from coordinate 32,993 downwards.
ACGAGCCGTAGCGTAATGGCAGCGAGTCCCTCGGGACCACCCGCCCCTGGTGATCTCCCTCACGGCGTCACCCCCGAACCGTCGGTTTATGGTCAGGGAATGCAGAGCCGCCCTTCCGCCCCGCGGGCCGCGGGACGCCCCCGCAGCACCACCGCGGACGCCGCGATCCTCGCGGCCACCCGGGCGGCCCTGGTGGAGCTGGGCTGGTCGAAGCTCACGCTCGGGGACGTGGCGGCGCGGGCCGGGGTGGCGAAGACGACGCTCTACCGCCGCTGGGCGGGCAAGAACGAGCTGGTCGTCGACGCGGTGGCGGAACTCTTCGACGAGCTGGAACTCCCCGACTGCGGCACCCTCGCCGGCGACATCGAGGGCGTGGTCCTCCAGTTCGCGGCGATCCTGGCCCGGCCGGAGGCGAAGAGCGGCCTGATGGCGGTCGTCGCGGAGTCGACCCGCGACGACGCCCTGCGCGAACGCATCCGCGCCTCCATCGTGGACCGGCAGAAACGCCTGGTCCTGGAGGGCCGCTCCCGGGCCCAGCAACGCGGTGAACTGCCCCCGATGCCCGACCCGCGGGAAGCCGCCCGCACGGTGGACCTCATCTTCGACGTGGTGGCGGGCGCGGTGGTCCACCGCACCCTGGTCAGCGCGGAGCCGGCGGACGAGGAGTGGGTGCGCGGCTTCACCCAGGTGCTGCTGCTGGGCCTCTCGGGTGCGGGAGCGGAAGGGGAAACGGGAGCAGGAAACGGAACGAGAACGGACTAGCCGGCCGGAACCGGTCAGAACCCCGCCGGTTCCGTGTACACCCCCCACTCGTCCCGCAGCACCCCGCAGATCTCGCCCAGCGTCGCCTCGGCCCGTACGGCGTCCAGCATCGGCTCGATCATGTTGCCGCCGTCCCGCGCGGCCGCGAGCATCGCGTCGAGGGCGGAGCGTACGGCGGAGCCGTCCCGCGCGGACCGGCGGGCGCCCAACGCCCGCACCTGTTCCCGCTCCACCTCGTGGCTGACCCGCAGGATCTCCAGGTCACCGGTCACCGAGCCGGTGTGGACGTTGACGCCGACGACCCGCTTCTCGCCCTTCTCCAGCGCCTGCTGGTAGCGGAACGCGGACTCGGCGATCTCGCCCGTGAACCAGCCGTCCTCGATCCCGCGCAGGATCCCGGAGGTGACCGGCCCGATGGGGTGCCGCCCGTCCGGGTGCGCCCTGAGTCCGCGCTCCTTGATCTGCTCGAAGATCCTCTCCGCGTCCGCCTCGATCCGGTCGGTCAGCTGCTCGACGTACCAGGAACCGCCCAGCGGGTCGGCCACGTTGGCGACGCCGGTCTCCTCCATCAGCACCTGCTGGGTGCGCAGCGCGATCTCCGCGGCCTGCTCGGAGGGGAGCGCCAGGGTCTCGTCCAGGGCGTTGGTGTGCAGCGAGTTGGTACCGCCGAGCACCGCCGCGAGCGCCTCCACGGCCGTCCGTACGACGTTGTTGTACGGCTGCTGCGCCGTCAGCGAGACCCCGGCGGTCTGGGTGTGGAAGCGCAGCCACTGCGCCTTGTCGCTCTTCGCCCCGTACACGTCCCGCATCCAGCGTGCCCAGATCCTGCGCGCCGCCCGGAACTTGGCGATCTCCTCGAAGAAGTCGAGGTGCGCGTCGAAGAAGAAGGACAGGCCGGGCGCGAAGACGTCCACGTCCATGCCGCGGCTGAGCCCCAGCTCCACGTACCCGAACCCGTCCGCGAGGGTGTACGCCAGCTCCTGCGCGGCCGTCGACCCGGCCTCGCGGATGTGGTAGCCGGAGACGGACAGCGGCTTGTAGGCGGGGATGCCGGCCGCGCAGTACTCCATCAGGTCGCCGATCAGGCGCAGGTGCGGCTCGGGCTGGAAGAGCCACTCCTTCTGGGCGATGTACTCCTTGAAGATGTCTGTCTGGAGCGTGCCGTTGAGCACGGCCGGGTCGACGCCCTGCCGCTCGGCGGCGACGAGGTACATGCAGAAGACGGGCACGGCGGGCCCGCTGATGGTCATCGAGGTGGTGACGTCACCCAGCGGGATGTCCTGGAACAGGACCTCCATGTCGGCGGCCGAGTCGATGGCGACACCGCAGTGCCCGACCTCGCCCAGCGACCGCGGATCGTCGGAGTCACGCCCCATCAGCGTCGGCATGTCGAAGGCCACGGACAGCCCGCCGCCGCCGTTGGCCAGGATCGTCTTGTAGCGCTCGTTGGTCTGCTCGGCGTTCCCGAACCCGGCGAACTGCCGGATGGTCCAGGTGCGCCCGCGGTAGCCGGTCGGGTACAGGCCGCGGGTGAAGGGGTACTCCCCCGGCCACCCGATCCGCTCGAAGCCGTCGTACCGGTCCCCCGGCCGTGGCCCGTACACCGGCTCCACGGCATCCCCGGAGAGTGTGGTGAAGTCGGCCTCCCGCGTGCGCGAGGCGTCGTACCGGGCCTGCCAGCGACGGCGGCCCTCTTCGATGGCGTCAGCGTCCATACCCTCGAATTTACTTGGACGTCCTAGTAAATGTCGATGGCTGACCGCCGCACGTGTGTCCGTGCGGCGGCGGGGTTACGCCTTGGCGACCACCGGAGCACCCTCGGCGATCTTCGGCTCCAGCTCGCGGCTGATCTTCCGCTCCACGAAGAAGGCGGCTGTCGGGACGGTCCCCGCCAGCAGCACCCAGATCTGCTTGGCGACCGGCCACTTCGCCTTCGAGCCCAGGTCGAAGGCGAAGACCAGGTAGACGACGTACAGCCAGCCGTGCGCGATGCCCACGACGCGGGTGAAGCCGTCCGCCCCGTCCACGTCGAGCAGGTACTTGGCGATCACGCCCACGGTCAGCAGGACCAGGAGCACACCGGTGACGTAGGCCATCACCCGGTAGCGGGTCAGCACGGACTTTTTCATGCCTCCGAGCGTAACCACGCGGCCCGGGAGACCGTGCCCCGGGTCAGTCCTCGTCGAAGTCGTGCGCCGACACCCGCAGCGGCCTGAGCATCGCGAAGATCTCGGCGCACTCCTCCGCGTCGTACACCCCGAGGCCGAAGTCCATCGCCATCAGGTCACGGGTGGCCGCGTCGACGACCTCGCGGCCCTTGTCGGTGATGGTGGCGAGGGTGCCGCGGCCGTCGTTGGGGTTGGGGCGCCTGGCCACCAGGCCCGACTTCACCAGGCGGTCGACGGTGTTGGTCACCGAGGTGGGGTGCACCATGAGCCGCTCGCCGATCTTCGACATCGGCAGTTCCCCCGCTTTGGAGAAGGTGAGCAGCACCAGCGCCTCGTAGCGCGCGAACGTCAGCCCGTACGGCTTGACCACGGCGTCGACCTCGGCCAGCAGGATCTGCTGCGCGCGCATGATCGAGGTGATCGCGGCCATGGACGGCACGTTTCCCCAGCGCTGCTTCCAGAGCTCGTCGGCGCGGGCGATGGGGTCGAAGGGGAGACTGAGCGGCTTCGGCACGCCTTTGACCTTACCGGCCGGTCACATGCCGGTCAGCCCCGTCTCGTCTTTCGGTCCGGGCGCCGGCGGGGCGCCTGGATCATGTCCTTTCCATGGCCATACACACCACTATGTCAGTATTGATGACACATCGTCACTGAACGTCACCCTCGCCCCAGGGAGCAGCATGGTCCGGCCGATCCACCCCCTCGCGGTCCTCGCGGTGCTCGGACTCGTCGCGGGCTGCTCGCTCGCGCCCGGTGTCGACGAGGCGTCCGTCGCCGCCGCGAAGAAGCCGGTCCGCACGTCCGGCTCGGCCTTCTGGGTCGACCCGGCGAGCCCCGCCGCCCAGCAGATCCGGACGTGGCGGCAGGAGGGCCGCACCCAGGACGCCGAACTGCTCCGGCGCATCGCCGACCAGCCGGCCGCGCTGTGGCCGGCCGGCGAGACCGACCCGGCCCCGCAGGTGCGGGCGGCGACCGAGGCCGCGACCCGGGAGGGCCGGACAGCGGTGTTCGTGGCGTACAACATCCCGCACCGGGACTGCGGCCAGCACTCGGCGGGCGGCGCGGCGGACGCGGACGCCTACCGCACCTGGATCGGGAAGTTCGCCGCCGCCCTCGGCTCGGCGAAGGCCCTGGTGGTGCTCGAACCCGACGCCGTCGCGCACCTCATCGACGGCTGCACGCCCGCCGCGCACGGGGCCGAGCGCGAGCGGCTGCTCGGGGAGGCGATCGTCCGGCTGAAGCAGCAGCCGCACACGAAGGTGTACCTCGACGCGGGCAACCCGGCCTGGATCCGCGAGTCCCACAAGCTGGTGGAACCGCTGAAGCGGGCCGGCATCGAACGGGCCGACGGGTTCGCGCTCAACGTCTCCAACTTCCAGACGGACGAGGCCACCAGGACGTACGGCCTCCAGCTCTCCGGCGACCTCGGCGGCAAGCACTTCGTCATCGACAGCAGCCGTAACGGGAACGGTCCGCTGCCCGGGGTGTGGTGCAACCCGCCCGGCCGGGCGCTGGGCACCCGGCCGACCACCGACACCGGCGAGCCCGCGCTCGACGCCTACCTGTGGATCAAGCGGCCCGGCGAGTCGGACGGAACGTGCGAGGGCGGGCCGAACGCCGGCCGGTGGTGGCCGGAGTACGCGCTGGGACTGGCCCGCAACTCCAAGGCGTGACACGGCTCCCCGGCGGAAGACCGCCGTTCACCTGACGTGGATCCACTTGGCCTCGGAGGGCGTGCCGTCCGCGTCGGTCACGAAGAGCATGTACCAGCCGGGCGGCACCAGCGTCCGGTCCTTCGGTACGTCGACCGTCACCGAGTCCGCGTCCTTGGCCAGGCGCAGCTCGATGGAGCGCTGCTCGACGTCCGTGGTGTGCGTGACCGCGCTGGGCCGCATCAGCCGGGCCCTGACGACCCGCTCCGGGTGGTCGGTCCGGTACGTCACCCGGTTCTGCCGGTCGAGCGCCTCGGGGCCGTCCCGCAGTACGGGGCGCTGGGCACCGTTGCGGTGCAGCGCGGGCGGGGTGAAGATCTCCATGCGCTGCTCGAAGTGGCCGAGCTTGGTGTTCTGCTGGTCGTCGAAGAGCGGGTCGGAACCGAAGGTGGCGACCCGGCCGTCGGGCAGCAGCAGCGCCTCCGAGTGGTAGTTGCGGCCGACCTCGGGAGCGGCGGCCTCCCGGAAGACGTTCGCCTTCGGGTCGTAGAACTGCGCCTTGAGGATGTTGCTGGCGCTGCGGCCGCGGTAGTCCTCGGAGCCGTTCGACGTGAAGACGGTGTCGTCCGGCATGATCACGCTGTTCAGGTAGCGGGTGCCCTGCGGGAGGTTGGGGCCGTCCTTGAAGACGGGATTGTCCTTCTTCAGGTCGACGACCGCCGTACGCGGGGTCGACTTCTTGGACTCGCCGACACCTCCGCCGCCCAGGATCATCACCTTCTGGTCCTGCGCGGGCGGCAGCAGGACAGAGGCGGAGGTCTCGGTCTCGTCGGGGTCGCGCAGCCCGGGGACCTTCTGGAAGGTGTTGGTCCGCAGGTCCCACAGCCCCGGTTCGCGGCCCTTCTCGGCGGGGCCGTACCCGGCGTTGGAGGCCGGGTAGAAGAGCTTGCCGCCCTTGGTGAGGAAGAGGGCGGGATACGTCGGGAAGTACCGCTTGGGGCCCGGTGACCACTTCTTGGTCCGCGGGTCGTAGATCTCGTTGTCGCCGGGGTCGATCACGCCGACGTCGTCGAGCCCGGAGACGGCGAGGACGCGGCCGTCGTCGAGGCCGACGAGGGTCGGGTACCAGCGGGCCTTGTCCATCGGGTCGACCGGGATGTACCGCTCGGCGACCGGATCGAACTCGTAGGCGGCACGGATCCCCTGGAAGTCCTGCTTGTCGAGGGTGATCCGCTCCGCCAGCCCGTACGTGTTGCCGGCGTCCTCGCCGGCCAGGCCGACGATCTCGTACTGCGCCTGCTTCTCGGTGACCGACATGGGGCCCTTCTCGGTGGCCTCCACGAAGACCCGGGCCTCGCTCGCGGTGACCCTGGTCCGCCAGGGCCGCATCACCCCGCGGCTGTTGTAGGACACCCTGAAGGAGCGCTCGGCCTTCGGGATCGTGACGTCGAACCTGCTGACGTACTCCACGCCGGCGGGCGAGCGGAAACGGGTGCCCTTCTTCAGGAACACCGCCTTGTCGGGGTTCTCGTTCTTCACGCGCATGCCGCCGCCGGCCCGGTCCACCTCGCCGTCCAGGAGCTCGTAGCGGGCGGTGCCGCCGGCCACCAGCAGACGCCCGTCGGGGAGCTGGGCGTGGCCGGCGCAGAAGAAGTCGTCGGGGGTGGGGATCTTCTTGAAGGTGTTCGCCTTCGGGTCCCACAGGACGGTGTCGAAGGACCCCTCGTCGAACTTCTTCTGCTCGTTCCCGGAGCCGGCCACGATCAGGACCTTGCCGGTGTGCAGGAGTGCCGCGTGGATGGCGTTGGTGCGGTACTCCTGCGGGATGCCGACCTGGGTCCAGCTGCCGTACTTCGCCTTGTACGCGGGCTGGGCGATCTCGTAGTCGTGGTACTTCTCGCCCGCGAAGTCCAGCGCGGCCGGAACGTTGAGACCGGCCAGGACCGCGATGCCCCCGATGCCCAGGACGGTCTTCTTGGTCTTCTGCGACGGCTGATAGGCCATGGCCTAGTTGCCTCCTGTCGTGGTGCCGGAGACGGACGAGGTCGCTCCTGTGGTGGCGAGGGCGGGCTCCCCGCTCTCGACCGTGCGCGCGGTCGCGGTCCCGTGCAGCGCCAGCCGCTCCCGGCGCTCCTTGAGGAGCGTGGCGGCCCACACCCCGACCGGGGCCAGGGAGATCGCCATCGCGAGGACCGCCCAGGTGCGCATGGCCGCGTGCGTGTGGCCGAGGACGACCGAGGCGGCGAGCGAGGTGGCGAGGAGGACTGCCCAGAACAGGTGGATGCGGAAGGTGAGCAGCCGGTCCGGGCTGGTGTCACCGCCCTTGGGGGTCACGACGAAGCGGCTGGGGCGGCGGACGATCGCCTCGCCGAGGGACTTGAGGTAGATGGGCGCGGACAGCGCGGACATCGCCATGCCGGCCAGGCCGCCCGAGCCTTCGGGTTCGTGGGGTGAGACGTTGTGGCGGCGGTTCCACAGGTACAGGCCGATCTGGAGGGCGGCGGCGTCGCTGTAGAGCATCAGCCAGACGGAGGCGGCGACCTGGGTGCCGGAGGCGCCGAACCAGAGGAACAGGACGCAGCTCAGGATGCCGAGGAGCCAGTTGACGGCCGTCATCGGGTAGTAGACCAGCATGAGGCTGTACGAGAGGAGACGCCCGGCGGGCATGGTGAACGGCGCCTTCCAGTACTGCTTGAAGAGCGTCTCGTAGGTGCCCCGGGACCAGCGCAGCTGCTGGGTGAAGAAGTCGGTCCAGGAGGCGGGGCCCTCGCCCACGGCGAGGACGTCGGGGGTGTAGACCGACCGCCAGTGGTGGTTCGTCGCCGGGTTGCGGTGGCGGTGCAGCTCGAAGCCGGTGGCCATGTCCTCGGTGATGGAGTCGTACAGTCCGCCGATCTGCTTGACGGCGGAGATCCGTACGACGTTGTTGGTGCCGACGAACATGGGGGCGCGGTAGCGGTTGCCGGCGCGCTGGATCAGGGCGTGGAAGAGGAACTGCTGGGACTCGGCGGCCTTGGTGACGGGGTGGTGGTAGTTGCCGTAGACCTGGGGGCCGACGACGAAGGCGACATCGGGATCCCGGAAGTAACCGAGCATCCGCTCCAGGAACTCGGGGAGCGGGACGTGGTCGGTGTCGACGGAGGCGAAGAAGTCGTACGCGTCGCCGTGCATCGCGATCCACGCGTTGTAGTTGCCGTGCTTGGTGCGGGCCTTGTGGACGCCCTTGGCCCGGTTCCACTCCGGGACCCCGTGCCGGGTGAAGTGGCGGACGCCGAGCTCCGCGCAGAGCGCTTTGGCCTGCTCGTCGTCCCCTTCGTCGAGCAGCCACACGTCGACGACGCCGCGGGTGCCGGTGATCCTCATGGCGCCTTCGAGGGTGGCTCGGACCATGGAGAGGGGCTCCTTGCCCGGGACGTACGTCGTCAGGAAGGCGACGCGGGTGCCGGGTGCGGGCACGACGGGGACGGGGTCGCGGGCCACCATCGTCGCGTGGGCGACGGAGGCGACGTTGACGACCATGAAGAGTTCGATGAGTCCGATGGCGACGAGCATGGTGACGTCGAGGCCGACGAGCCAGGTGTCCGCGCCCTCGCGCTGCACCCAGTGGGTGGGCCAGACGAGGTAGACCAGGAGGGCGCCGGTGAGGATCGGCGCGAGCGTCATGAGGAGGATGGCGCGTATTCGGCGCGGCTCTCGGGAGAGGAGCGAGGCGTACTGCACCTGGTAGGCCGAACCGGTCGGTTCCGTGAGCGGTCCGGCCAGTCGGCTGTAGGTGTCGTAGTCGTAGCCCTCCGGCCGCACAGCACCCTCCAGGGAGTCATCGGTGATCGTGATCGGTGATCGGAACCGATATCCCTACAGAAGTGGAGATATGAGGGTGTGTCGAACTGGGGGCGTCCAGGTGGGGGCGGGGCCGCGCCGGGGGTGCGGCGCCTGATGGTGCCGTTCCAGGCGGATCCAGCCCGTCCGGCCTTTGAGGACGAGACACCTTCAGGGCCGAAGCGGGGGCCTGGGGCGGCCCCCACAAGCGTGCGGGCCGGCCGGCTACGCGGAGAGGTGGCGTTCCACCGTCTCCACCTTGGAGGTGAGGCCGTCCGTCACCCCGGGACGGATGTCGGCCTTGAGGACCAGCGACACCCGCGGCGCCCGCGCCTCCACCGCGGCCACGGCCCGCCGGACGACGTCCATGACCTCGTCCCACTCACCCTCGATCGACGTGAACATCGCGTCGGTGCGGTGGGGCAGGCCGGACTCGCGCACGACCCGGACGGCGTCGGCGACGTACTCCCCCACGTCCTCGCCGACGCCCAGCGGCGTGACGGAGAAGGCGACGATCATGCGCCGACGACCCCTTCCTTGCGGACGCGGGAGGCGATGACCGCGTCCTCGGCCTCACGCCGGAGCCTGCGCTCGGCGAAGAAACCGCCGGCGGGCAGCACGGAGAGGACGAAGTAGAGGGCGGCCGTCCTCAGGGACCACTTCGTGCGGTTCCAGGCGTCCGCCCAGAAGATCACGTACAGGACGAACAGGACGCCGTGGACCATCCCCATCACGGGGACCGCGTTGAAGTCCGTGGTCCGCTTCAGCACCGAGCAGACGAGCAGGAGGAGGAAGGAGATCGCCTCGGGGGCCGAGACCAGGCGGAGGCGGCGGATGGCGGTGGCGGTCTTGAGGTCCACGGGTCACCTTCGGTGGGAGAGACGTCGGACGTTTGTGAATGCGAGCACAAAGGTTCGTCCATTGTGGCAAACGCCTGTGCGGCGTCCTGGGCGGGGTCGCCCACGACGGCCCCGGGCGAACGGGGCCTCGGGCGGGGAACGGATCCCCTAGGGGGCTGGTCGGGGCCTTTTCCGCCCCGGGGATCTGTCGGCCGGGGTCCACCTGCGGCTACCTTCACAGCGTGGCGATGTTCCGACTTCAAGGCAGCAAGGTGCTCGCCGTCGACATGACCGGGGACGCCGTGAAGGCGAAGAACGGCTCGATGGTCGCGTACGACGGGCAGATGGACTTCAAGAAGCTCAGCGGCGGTGGTGAGGGCATACGGGGGATGGTGACCCGGCGGATCACCGGCGAGCAGATGACACTGATGGAGGTGAAGGGGCACGGGACGTGCTGGTTCGCGGACCGGGCCTCGGAGATCAATCTCGTCGCTCTCCAGGGGGACACGCTGTACGTGGAGTCGAGCAACCTGCTCGCGGCCGACGCGGGGCTGCGGACCGGCACGTCCTTCACCGGCACGCGCGGGGCCTCGCAGGGCAACGGGCTGTTCACGACGACGGTCGAGGGGCACGGACAGGCCGCGATCATGTCGGACGGGCCGGCGGTCGTGCTGCGGGTCAGCGCGCAGTTCCCGCTCACCGTCGACCCGGGCGCCTACATCGCGCACCAGGGCAGCCTGCGGCAGTCCTTCCAGTCCGGTGTGACGTTCCGCACGTTCATGGGCGAGGGCGGCGGCGAGGCCTTCCAGATCCGCTTCGAGGGGGACGGCCTGGTGTACGTCCAGCCGAGCGAGCGGAACACGATCGCGGGGGACGTGTGACATGGCCTTGCGTGAGATCAACTCCAAGATGGTCGAGGCCCTGGTCGTGCCCGGGCAGCGGCTGTTCAGTCAGCGCGGGGCGATGCTCGCCTACAAGGGCGAGGTGTCCTTCACCCCGAACATGCAGGGCGGGCAGGGCGGGATCACGTCGATGATCGGCCGCCGGGTGGCGGGCGAGGCGGCGCCCCTGATGAGCGTCGAGGGCAACGGCACCGTCCTGTTCGGGCACGGCGGCCATCACGTCCAGGTGATCAACCTGACCGGCGAGACCCTCTACGTGGAGGCGGACCGGCTGCTCGCCTTCGACGGCACGCTGGAGCAGGGCACGATGTTCATGGGCTCCCAGGGCGGCGTCATGGGCATGGTCCGGGGGCAGGTCAGCGGCCAGGGGCTGTTCACGACGACCCTCCGGGGGCACGGCTCGGTCGCGGTGATGGCGCACGGCGGGGTCATCGAGGTCCCGATCACCCCGCAGCGCCCGGTCCATGTCGACCCGCAGGCGTACGTCGCCCACCACGGCGACGTGCGCAACAAGCTGTCCACCGCGCTGGGCTGGCGGGACATGGTGGGCCGCGGCTCCGGAGAGGCGTTCCAGCTGGAGCTCAGCGGCAGTGGCGCGGTGTACGTCCAGGCCTCGGAGGAGAAGCTGTGAGCATGTACGGGGCTCCGGGCGGCGGCCCGACGGTCTACGACCCGATGACGCTGCCGTCCGACGACAACGTCGACAACTACACCTTCTGCGTGGAGCTCAAGGGGAGCCAGTGGTTCCTGCAGAAGGGGAAGATGATCGCCTACTACGGCTCGATGGAGTTCAACGGCATCGGACACGGCCGGCTGGACGGTCTGGTCCGCACGTCGTTCCATTCGCCACTGCACGCCGCCGACTGGGTCGTGGCATCGGGCTCGGGCAAGATGCTCCTCGCCGACCGGGCCTTCGACGTGAACTCGTACGACCTGGAAGACGGCAACCTGACCATTCGCTCGGGCAACTTGCTCGCTTTTCAGCCAACTCTCGCCCTCAAGCAGTCGATCGTGCCGGGTTTCCTGACCCTCATCGGAACCGGAAAGTTCGTGGCGGCCTCCAACGGTCCGGTGGTGTTCATGGAACCGCCGATCCGGGTGGACCCGCAAGCGCTTGTCGGCTGGGCCGACTGCCCGTCGCCGTGCCACCACTACGACCACGGCTACATGACCGGCCTGATGGGCGGTCTACGTGCGATGACGGGCCTCGGCGGGGCCTCCGGGGAGGAGCACCAGTTCGAGTTCGTCGGGGCCGGTACGGTCCTCCTCCAGTCGTCGGAGGCACTGATGGCCGAGCAGGCCACGGGAGCGGTTCCGCAGCAGGCCGGAGTACCCGGCGGCGGCGGGTCACCCACAGGCCCCGCACAGCAGGCGGGCGCACCGCGCCTTCCCGGACAGCTGGGGGACCTCCAGCGTCGCTTCGGGCTGTGAGCGGTAGTCTGCGGAGTGTGACGTCGAACGTGTGCACGCCGTCACGCCGCCCTCACTAGTTCGCCTTTCAACATTTTAGGTAGACTTCATTTATGGAGACCGAGACGGCCACGCGCTGGCTGACCGATGCGGAGCAGTGCGCCTGGCGCACCCACCTGGAGGTCAACAGGCTGTTGACGTACCAGCTCGAAAAGGATTTGCAGCCGTTCGGCCTGACGATGAACGACTACGAGATCCTGGTGAATCTCTCCGAGTCGGAGGGCGTACGGATGCGGATGAGCGACCTGGCGTCCGCCACCCTCCAGTCCAAGAGCCGCCTCTCCCACCAGATCACGCGCATGGAGAACGCGGACCTCGTGCGACGCGAGAACTGCGAGTCGGACCGCCGAGGCCTGTACGCGGTGCTCACCGAGCACGGCATGGAGACGATGCAGAAGGTCGCGCCCCATCATGTGGCGTCTGTGCGCAGGCACTTCATCGATCTGCTGTCCCCCGAGGCCCTGACCGAGCTCGACAAGGCCCTCAAGCCCATCGCGGAGCACCTCCGCGGGCAGCGGGGACGCCCGTGACCCGGACGTCCTAAGCGAGCGGCAGGCGGAGTTCGAACAGGGCTCCGCCTGCCGGCGCGTCCCGGACCGTGAGGGTGCCGCCGTGCCGTACGGCGACGTCCCGGGCGATGGCGAGGCCGAGCCCGGCACCGCCGTCGTCCCGGCTGCGGGCGTCGTCCAGCCGGACGAACCGCTCGAAGATCCGCTCCCGGTCCGCCTCGGGCACCCCGTCCCCGTCGTCGGCGATCCCGGCCACGGCCCACTCCCCCTCGCACCGCACGCTCACCTCGACCGCGGAGCGGGCGTGCCGTCGCGCGTTGTCCAGCAGGTTGGTCAGCAACCGCCCCACCTGCCCGCGTGACCCCGCCACCCGCACGGCCTCCGGCGCCCGGACGGTCAGCCCGGCCCGCCCCCCGGCCTGCTCCCGCACCAGCGCGGCCAGGTCGAACCGGGCGTCGGCGGCGGGTTTTTCCCCCGCGTCCAGGCGGGCGAGCAGCAGCAGGTCGGCGGCGAGTCGCTGCAGTCGTACGGTGTCCTCGACGGCCCCTTCCACGTCCAGCAGCGCGGGGTGCGCGGCGCCCACCTCCAGCTGGGTGCGCAAGGACGCGATCGGGCTGCGCAGCTCGTGCGAGGCGTCGGCGACGAACCGGCGCTGCCGCTCCACGGAGGTCTCCAGCGCGGCCAGCGTCTCGTTGGTGGTGCGGGCCAGCCGGGCCACCTCGTCGTGCGTGTCCGGTACCGGTACGCGGCGCGCGAGGTCCTCGGAGGCGGTGATCGCGGCCATCTCGCCGCTGATGTCCTCGACCGGGCGCAGGGCGCGCCGGGTGACCAGCCAGGTCACCGCCGCGACGACGGCGAGCAGCAGCGGGAAGCCGATCAGCATGACGGTCAGCGCCGTCTTCACGGCGCTCTGCTCGGCGGACAGGGGCGCGCCGGCGTAGACGGTGAACAGTCCCCGCCGCTCCGTCTCCACCTGCACGGCGGCGAAGCGGTAGTCGGCGGTGTCCTGGTCGACGGTCGCGGAGCCGTTGGTGAAGGTGGTCGAGTCGTCGATCTCGCCGGGTTCCAGGGAGTCGTCCGCGTGCGCGTCGTCGTCGCCCTCGTCGTCGCCCTCGGGGGCCGTCGGCGGCTGCGGCCGTACCTCCCGCGTGCCCGTGCCGCTGATCCGTTCCAGGTCCTCGCTGACGGCGACCAGCGTGCCGTGCTCGTCGACGATCTGGACCGGCCCCTCGTCCCCGTCCAGAGCGAGCCGGTCGGGCGGATTCCCCACGGACAGCTCGGAGGCGACCGACCGCGCGGAGCGCTCCGCCTCCGTGCCGGCCTGGCCGATCAGGTTGGACCGCAGGGACAGCAGCACGGCCGCCCCGGCCGCCACCAGCGCCACGGCGACGACCAGGGTGGCGGCGAGGGTCGCCCGGGACCGGACGGAGCCGAACAGGCGGCTCATCGCTCGGTCTCCAGCCGGTAGCCGGCGCCGCGGACCGTCCGGATGAGCCCGGCGCGCAGCTTGCGCCGGAGGGTGCTGACGTACACCTCGACGATGTTCGGGTCGCCGTCGTACGCGAAGTCCCAGACGTGCTCCAGGATGTCGGCCTTGGACACCACCTCGCCGGCCCGCAGCACGAGGTGCTCCAGGACGGAGAACTCCTTCGCGGTCAGGGCGACCTCCTCCTCGCCGAGGAAGACCCGGCGGGCGGCGGTGTCGACCTTCAGGTCGCCGTGGACGTGCACGGGCGAGGCGCCGGTCCCCTGCGCGCGGCGGCGCAGCAGCGCCTTGATGCGGGCGACGAGGACGACGTACGAGAACGGCTTGGTGAGGTAGTCGTCGGCGCCCGTGTCGAGGCCCTCCGCCTCGTCGTACTCGCCGTCCTTGGCCGTGAGCATCAGGATCGGCACGTCGTGGCCGGCGGCGCGCAGGGCGGCGCACACGCGGTAGCCGTTGAGGCCGGGCAGCATGATGTCGAGGATCACGAGGTCGTACGCCCCCTCGGTGGCCCGGTGCAGGCCCTCCCGGCCGTCGTGGACGACATCCACGGCGTACCCCTCGGCGGTCAGACCCTTGGCGAGCGACAGGGCCAGCCGCTTTTCGTCTTCGACGATCAACAGGCGCATGCGTAAAGGTTCGCAAAGAGAAGCTGAAGATCACTTCAGGGGGTTTCAGGTTCCGCTCAGCGTCGGTCGGCGACGGTGGGTGACGTCGAAAGCGAAACGAACCGCACGGACTCTGGAGGAACTCCCATGAAGCGCAACATCGTGATCGCCGCCGTCACGGCCGCCGCCCTGATCGGAGGCGGAACCGCCACGGCCCTCGCGGTGGCGGATGACGGCGAGGGGACGGCGCGGCAGTCGGCGGACGCCGAGCGGGCGGGCACGGACGTGCGGGACGACGACCAGGACGACGACGGAAGCGACGACGGAAGCGACGACACGGACCGCGTCGCGGCCGCGAAGGTGACGGCGGCCGAGGCCGTCGCCGCGGCGCTGAAGCACTCGCCCGGCACGGCCGTCTCCGCCGACCTGGACGACCAGGACGGCGCCGACGGCGCCGACGGCGACGGAGCGGTCGCCTGGGAGGTCGACGTGCTGGCCGGCGGCGACACCTGGCACAGCGTCCGGATCGACCCGGCCAGCGGGAAGGTGCTCGGCTCGCACACCGAGCGCGAGGACGACACCGCTCAGGTGCGCGCCGTGCTGAAGGGAGCGTCGGTGACGGCGGCGGACGCGGCGAAGGCCGCGGCCGACAAGGGCACGGTGACGTCGGTGGACCTGGACGAGGACGGCACGTCCAAGGGCTGGGACGTGGAGACGCGCACCTCCGGCACGGCCGAGCGGGACTGGAACGTCGACCTGAGGTCCGGGAAGGTCACGGCGGACACGTCGGACACGGCCGACACGGCGGGCGACGACACCGGTCAGGCCGTCGGCCGCGACCAGGACGACGACAACGACGACGACAACAACAACGACTGACGTCAGGTGCGTGCGGGACGGTGTGGAGCGGCGGGGGCAGGCCGAGGGGTCTCGCCCCCGCCGCCCCTTCCCGTCCCGTTCCTGGGGGCCGCCGCCCCCAGAGCTCCGCTTCGGCCCTGAAGGGCCTCGTCAAGGGGCCTCGTCCTCGAACGCCGGACGGGCTGCTGATGGGCGGCTCAGCTCTCCGTCAGACCCGCCACCAGTTCGTCCGCCGCGCGGTACGGGTCCAGCTCACCGGCGACGATCTTCTCGGCCAGCGCGCTGAGCCGACGGTCCCCGTGCAGGTCGCCGATGCGTTCGCGCAGAGCCGTGACGGCGATCGTCTCCACCTCGTGGGCCGCGCGGGCGCGACGCCGTTCGGACAGGACGCCCCGCTCCTCCATCCACGCGCGGTGCTTCTCCAGCGCCTGGACGACCTCCTCGACGCCCTCGCCGCGCGCGGCGACCGTCTTGACGATGGGCGGGCGCCAGTCGCCGGGGCCGCGGGACTCGCCGAGGCCCAGCATGTGGTTCAGCTCGCGGGCCGTGGCGTCGGCGCCGTCCCGGTCGGCCTTGTTGACGACGTACACGTCGCCGATCTCCAGGATCCCGGCCTTGGCCGCCTGGATGCCGTCGCCCATGCCGGGCGCCAGCAGCACCACGCTGGTGTCCGCCTGCGACGCGATCTCGACCTCCGACTGGCCGACACCGACCGTCTCGACCAGGACCACGTCGCAGCCCGCCGCGTCGAGGACGCGGATCGCCTGGGGGGCGGCCCAGGCGAGACCGCCCAGGTGGCCGCGGGTCGCCATCGAGCGGATGTAGACCCCGGGGTCGGACGCGTGCTCCGACATCCGGACCCGGTCGCCCAGCAGCGCACCGCCGGAGAACGGCGAGGACGGGTCGACGGCCAGCACGCCGACCCGCCTGCCCTGCTTGCGGTACGCCGTCACCAGGGCCGACGTCGAGGTCGACTTGCCGACCCCCGGTGAACCGGTCAGCCCGACCACGTACGCCCCGCCGGTCAGCGGAGCCAGCGCCGCCATGACCTCCCTGAGCTGCGGGGACGCCCCCTCCACCAGGGAGATCAGCCGGGCCACGGCCCGGGGCCGGCCCTCCCTGGCCTGGGCTACCAGTGTGGAGACGTCCTGCATCACAGCTCCGTTCACGAAGGGACCACGACAAGCACGAGGAGAGGGACGGCCCGGGAAGCCCTGCTCAGGCCTTGGGTACCCGCACGATCAGCGCGTCACCCTGACCGCCGCCGCCGCACAGCGCGGCCGCGCCCACGCCGCCGCCGCGCCGCCGCAGCTCCAGCGCCAGGTGCAGGACGAGACGGGCGCCGGACATGCCGATCGGGTGGCCCAGCGCGATGGCACCGCCGTTGACGTTCACCCTTTCCGTGGACACCCCGAGGTCCTTCATTGACTGCACGGCGACCGCCGCGAAGGCCTCGTTGATCTCGATCAGGTCGAGGTCGGAGACGTCCAGGCCGTCCTTCTTCAGGGCGTGCAGGATCGCGTTGGACGGCTGCGACTGGAGCGAGTTGTCCGGGCCCGCCACATTGCCGTGGGCGCCGATCTCCGCGATCCACGCGAGGCCCAGCTCCTGCGCCTTCGCCTTGCTCATCACGACCACCGCGGCGGCGCCGTCGGAGATCTGCGAGGCGGAGCCCGCCGTGATCGTGCCGTCCTTCGCGAACGCCGGGCGCAGCTTGCCCAGCGACTCGGCGGTGGTCTCGGGGCGGATGCCCTCGTCCGTGCCGACGACGACCGGTTCGCCCTTGCGCTGCGGGATCTCCACCGGGGTGATCTCGGCCTCGAACAGGCCGTTCTTCTGCGCGGCGGCGGCGCGCTGGTGGGACAGGGCGGCGAACTCGTCCTGCTCGGGGCGCTCGATGCCGAGGCGGGTGTTGTGCTTCTCCGTCGACTCGCCCATCGCGATGTTCTCGAAGGCGTCGGTCAGACCGTCGTACGCCATCGCGTCGAGCATCTCGATCGCGCCGTACTTGAAGCCCTCGCGGGACTTCGGCAGCAGGTGGGGGGCGTTGGTCATGGACTCCTGGCCGCCCGCCACGACGATGTCGAACTCACCCGCGCGGATCAGCTGGTCGGCCAGCGCGATGGCGTCGAGGCCGGACAGGCACACCTTGTTGACGGTGAGCGCCGGGACGTTCATCGGGATGCCGGCCTTGACCGCGGCCTGGCGGGCCGGGATCTGCCCCGCCCCGGCCTGGAGCACCTGGCCCATGATCACGTACTGCACCTGGTCGCCGCCGATGCCCGCACGGTCGAGGGCGGCCTTGATCGCGAAGCCGCCGAGGTCTGCCCCGGAGAAGGACTTCAGCGAGCCCAGCAACCGTCCCATGGGCGTCCGGGCGCCCGCGACGATCACCGAGGTCGTGCTGTTCGATCCAGTCATGAGCTGCGATCCCCTTACCGGCCCGCACAGGCCGAGGAGTGAACGAGGGTTTACTTCGAATGTACTGAGCGGTAGTCCACGCCGTCATCGGGCTGTCGGTGTGATCGCGCGCACGTTGCGTAACCACCTCCCGAGCGCTGCACTAGCACCATGCTGACGCGAATCGACCACATCGGGATCGCCTGCCACGACCTCGACGCGACCGTCGAGTTCTACCGGGCCACCTACGGCTTCGAGGTGTTCCACTCCGAGGTCAACGAGGAGCAGGGCGTACGCGAGGCCATGCTCAAGATCAACGATACGTCCGACGGCGGAGCTTCGTACCTCCAGCTCCTGGAGCCGACCCGGGAGGACTCCACCGTCGCGAAGTGGCTCGCGAAGAACGGGGAGGGCGTGCACCACATCGCTTTCGGTACGGCGGATGTCGACGGTGACGCCGCGGACATCAAGGACAAGGGCGTACGCGTTCTGTACGAAGAGCCGCGACGCGGCTCCATGGGGTCACGAATCACCTTCCTGCACCCCAAGGATTGCCATGGCGTACTGACAGAACTGGTCACTTCGGCGCCTGTTGAGTCACCTGAGCACTGACCCTCGTACATATGGGCCGGTAGGGTTGGGGGCGGTCGCCGCTCGCACCAGGGCGACCGGGGTCCTGCCGTGACGGCGGGACCCGGCCGGGGTCCGGGTTTCGGGGGACGAGCGTCGGGGCAGCAGCCCATGCTCCGTCGTTGATCTGACACCATTCCCCGGGAGCCCCGTCCGTCGGATGGACGGAGCTCGTACGGAGAGACTTGCGACCAGGGGACGGATGGGACCGCGCAGTGCGGGGCTACGAGAGCCAGGAGCGGGAACCGGCGGCTGACGTCGATCACCTCACTCGTTTCGAAGCCGAGATGAAGCGGCTGAAGACCGAGCGGGAAAAGGCGATCCAGCACGCCGAGGACCTCGGCTACCAGGTCGAGGTGCTGCGCGCCAAGTTGCACGAGGCGCGGCGCACCATCATGTCCCGGCCCTCCTTCGACGGCGGTGACCTCGGCTACCAGGCCGAACAGCTGCTGCGCAACGCGCAGATGCAGGCCGACCAGCTGCGCCAGGAGGCCGAGCGCGAGCTGAGCCAGGCCCGGGCGCAGACCCAGCGCATCCTCCAGGAGCACGCCGAGCAGGCCGCCCGGCTCCAGGCGGAGCTGCACCAGGAGGCGGTCACCCGCCGCCAGCAGCTGGACCAGGAGCTGGCCGAGCGCCGGCAGACCGTCGAGTCACACGTCAACGAGAACGTGGCCTGGGCGGAGCAGTTGCGCGCCCGGACCGAGCAGCAGGCCCGCCGACTCCTGGAGGAGTCGCGCGCGGAGGCCGAGCAGGCCATGGCGGCCGCCCGCACGGAGGCCGAGCGGCTGACCACCGAGGCCCGGCAGCGGCTGCAGAGCGAGGCCGAGTCGGCCCGCACCGAGGCCGAGCAGCTGCTGCGCCGCGCCCGCGCGGACGCCGAGCGGCTGCTGAACGCCGCCTCCACACAGGCCCAGGAGGCCACCGACCACGCCGAGCAGCTGCGGACCTCCACCGCGACCGAGTCGGACGCGGCCCGCCGTGAGGCGCTGGAGCTGAGCCGGGCCGCCGAGCAGCGCATGACGGCGGCTGACGCGGCCCTGCGCGAGGCGCGCTCCGAGGCGGAGAAGGTGCTCGCCGAGGCCAAGGCGGCCGCCGAGAAGGCGCTGTCCAGCGCGGAGTCGGCGAACGAGCAGCGCACCCGTACGGCGAAGGAACAGGTCGCCCGGCTGGTCAGCGAGGCCACCAAGGAGGCCGAGTCCACCAGGGCGGACGCCGAGCAGCTCGTCGCGGACGCCCGCGCCGAGGCCGAGAAACTGCTCGCCGAGGCCGCCGAGAAGGCCCGCACGCTCACGGCCGAGGAGAGCGCGACCCAGCTGTCCAAGGCGGCCAAGACCGCCGAGGACGTCCTCAACAAGGCCCAGGAGGACGCCAGGCGGACCACCAAGGCGGCCTCCGAGGAGGCCGAGCGGATCCGCCGGGAGGCCGAGACCGAGGCGGACCGGCTGCGGGCCGAGGCGCACGACATCGCCGAGCAGCTCAAGGGCGCGGCGAAGGACGACACCAAGGAGTACCGGGCCAAGACGGTCGAGCTCCAGGAGGAGGCCCGCCGGCTGCGCGGTGAGGCCGAGCAGCTGCGCGCCGACGCCGTCGCCGAGGGCGAGAAGATCCGCGCGGAGGCCCGCAAGGAGGCCGTCCAGCAGATCGAGGAGGCGGCCAGGACCGCCGAGGAGCTGCTGTCCAAGGCGAAGGCCGACGCGGACGAGCTGCGCCAGAAGGCCACCACGGACAGCGAGAAGGTCCGTACGGAGGCCATCGAGCGGGCCACCTCCCTGCGCCGGCAGGCCGAGGAGACCCTGGAGCGCACCCGCAAGGAGGCCGAGCGGCACCGCGCCGAGGCGGTCGAGCAGTCCGAGGGCATCAAGGCCGACGCCGAGCGGGCCGCGCGCGAGCTGCGTGAGGAGACCGAGCAGGCGATAGAGGTCCGCCGCACGGAGGCCGCCACCGAGCTGACCCGGCTGCGCACCGAGGCCGAGGAGCGCCTCGCCGCCGCCGAGCAGGCGCTGGCCGGCGCCCGCGAGGAGGCCTCGCGGATCCGCCGGGAAGCCGCAGAGGAGTCCGACCGGCTGCGCGCCGAGGCCGCCGAGCGGATCCGTACGCTCCAGCAGCAGGCCGAGGCCGAGGCGGACCGGCTGCGCACCGAGGCCGCCTCCGACGCGTCCGCGTCCCGCGCGGAGGGCGAGGCCGTCGCCGTACGCCTGCGGTCGGAGGCCGCCGCCGAGGCGGAGCGGCTGAAGTCGGAGGCGCAGGACACCGCAGACCGGGTGCGGGCGGAGGCGCAGGCCGCCGCCGAGCGGCTGGCCGCGGAGGCGACGGAGACGCTGGCCGCCGCGCAGGAGGAGGCCGGCCGGCGCCGCCGTGAGGCCGAGGAGATCCTCGGCGCGGCCCGCGAGGAGGCCGGCCAGGAGCGTGAGCGGGCCCGCGGGCAGAGCGAGGAGCTGCTGGCCTCGGCGCGCAAGCGCGTGGAGGAGGCGCAGGCCGAGGCCGTACGGCTGGTCGAGGAGGCGGACCGGCGGGCCACCGAGATGGTGTCGGCCGCCGAGCTCCACGCCCAGCAGGTGCGGGACTCGGTCGCCGGGCTGCACGAGCAGGCGCAGGAGGAGATCGCCGGGCTGCGCAGTGCCGCCGAGCACGTGGCGGACCGTACCCGCCGGGAGGCCCAGGAGGAGGCGGACCGGGTCCGCGGCGACGCCTACGCGGAGCGCGAGCGGGCCGCCGAGGACGCCAACCGGGTCCGGCGCGAGGCGACCGAGGAGACGGACGCCGCCAAGGCGCTCGCCGAACGCACCGTGTCGGAGGCGATCGCGGAGGCCGAGCGGCTGCGGTCGGACGCGGCCGAGCACGCCCAGCGGGTACGCACCCAGGCGTCGGACACCATCGCCGAGGCCGACCAGGCCGCCGCCCGCACCCGGGCGGACGCCCGCGACGACGCCAACCGCATCCGGTCGGACGCGGCGACCCAGGCCGACACGCTCATCACCGAGGCGCGCAGCGAGGCCGAGCGGCTCACCACCGAGACCCTCACGGACACCGACCGGCTGCGTCAGGAGACGGTCGCGGAGGCGGAGCGGCTGCGCTCCGAGACGGTGGCGGAGGCCGAGCGCGTCCGGTCGGAGGCGCTGGCCCAGGCCGAGCAGCTGGTCACGGACGCGAGCGGGGAGGCGGAGCGGCTGCGCGCCGAGGCCGCCGAGACGGTCGGGTCGGCCCAGCAGCACGCCGAGCGGATCCGCGGCGAGTCGGCGCGGATCAAGGCGGAGGCGGCGGCGGAGGCCGAGCGGCTGGTCACCTCGGCGCGCGAGAAGGCCGAGCGCACGCTCGACGAGGCCCGCAAGGAGGCCAACAAGCGGCGTTCCGAGGCGGCCGAGCAGGTCGACACGCTCATCACGGAGACCGCGGCCGAGGCCGACAAGCTGCTCACCGAGGCGCAGCAGCAGGCGCAGAAGACCACCGCGGACGCGGAGGCGCAGGCCGACACCATGGTCGGAGTGGCCCGTACCGAGGCGGACCGGCTGGTGTCCGAGGCGACGGTCGAGGGCAACGCGCTGGTGGAGAAGGCCCGGGCGGACGCGGACGAGCTGCTCGTCGGCGCCCGCCGGGACGCCACCGCCATAAGGGAACGCGCGGAGGAACTGCGCGACCGCATCACGAGCGAGATCGAGAGCCTGCACGAGCGGGCCCGCCGCGAGGCCGCCGAGACGATGAAGTCGACCGGCGACCGCTGCGACGCGCTCATCAAGGCCGCCGAGGAGCAGCTCGCCAAGGCGGAGTCGAAGGCCAGGGAACTGGTCTCGGAGGCCAACTCCGAGGCGGGCAAGGTCCGGATCGCCGCCGTGAAGAAGGCCGAGGGGCTGCTCAAGGAGGCCGAGCTGAAGAAGGCCACCCTGATCAAGGAGGCCGAGGAGCTGCGGGCCGAGGCGATCCGCGAGGCGAAGCGCACGGTCGAGGAGGGCAGGCGCGAGCTGGAGATCCTGGTGCGCCGGCGCGAGGACATCAACACCGAGATCGGCCGTGTCCAGGACGTCCTGGAGGCGTTGGAGTCCTTCGAGGCCCCCGTGGCAGGCGGCAAGGACGGCGGCGTCAAGGCGGGCGCCGCGGTCGGTGCCCCTCGTTCGGGCGGCAAGTCGTCGGAGAGTTAGAACAGAGAGCGGATTCCGATGCCTTCTGCGGCCTTTGACCAAGTCTTTGGCAAGTCGTCCGACGGTTAGCCACCCAAAAGGGGTGTCATTCTCCAGATCAAACACGCATCCGCTCGATGACACACCGCTTCGGCCCCTAGGATTCCCTCTATCACCTCACCGGTCTCATTCGACAGGAACCCCATGAGCGACACTTCCCCCTACGGCTTCGAGCTTGTGCGGCGTGGGTACGACCGCGCTCAGGTGGACGAACGCATCTCGAAGCTCGTCTCCGACCGTGACAGCGCTCTGGCCCGTATCACTGCTCTGGAAAAGCGCATCGAGGAGCTCCACCTCGAAACGCAGAACGCCCAGGCTCAGGTCAGCGACGCAGAGCCGTCGTACGCCGGTCTCGGCGCGCGTGTCGAGAAGATCCTCCGCCTCGCCGAGGAAGAGGCCAAGGATCTGCGCGAGGAGGCCCGGCGCGCGGCCGAGCAGCACCGCGAGCTCGCCGAGTCGGCGGCCCAGCAGGTTCGCAACGACGCAGAATCGTTCTCTGCGGAGCGCAAGGCCAAGGCCGAGGACGAGGGCGTCCGGATCGTCGAGAAGGCCAAGAGCGAGGCGTCGCAGCTGCGCTCCGAGGCGCAGAAGGACGCGCAGTCCAAGCGTGAGGAGGCCGACGCCCTCTTCGAGGAGACCCGCGCCAAGGCCGCGCAGGCCGCCGCCGACTTCGAGACGAACCTGGCCAAGCGTCGCGAGCAGTCCGAGCGCGACCTGGCCTCGCGTCAGCAGAAGGCGGAGAAGCGTCTCGCGGAGATCGAGCACCGCGCGGAGCAGCTGCGCCTGGAGGCGGAGAAGCTGCGCACGGACGCCGAGCGTCGTGCCCGTCAGACCGTCGAGACCGCGCAGCGCCAGGCCGAGGACATCGTGGCGGACGCGAACGCCAAGGCGGACCGCATCCGTTCGGAGTCCGAGCGCGAGCTGGCGGCGCTCACCAACCGCCGCGACTCGATCAACGCCCAGCTGACGAACGTGCGCGAGATGCTCGCCACGCTCACGGGCGCCGCGGTGGCCGCCGCGAGCACGCCGGCCGACGACGAGCCGATCTCCCGGGGTGTGCCGGCTCAGCAGACCCGGTAAGCGTGTGACGTAGTTCGGCTGGGGCCCGCGTTCCCTTCGGGGGGCGCGGGTCCTTGGCGTGCGCGCGGGGCCGGATCCCGCCTTCTCGCCGCTCTTGTCGGGCTCCGTTTGCCCATTGGGGTGGCATCGGCCGAAACCGGGTCCTAGCGTGGTCCGCATGATCGAGCTGGAAGGACTCACCAAGCGGTACGGCGAGAAGGTCGCGGTCAACAACCTGACCTTCACCGTCAGACCCGGCATCGTGACGGGCTTCCTCGGCCCCAACGGCGCCGGCAAGTCGACGACCATGCGCATGATGCTCGGCCTCGACCGGCCCACCGCCGGCGACGTCCGCATCGACGGCACGCACTACGACCAGCTCAAGGACCCGCTGACGTACATCGGCGCCCTGCTGGACGCCAAGGCCATGCACGGCGGGCGCAGCGCCTACCACCACCTGCTGTGCCTCGCGCAGAGCAACGGCATCCCGAAGAAGCGGGTGCACGAGGTGCTCGACACGGTCGGGCTCACCGCGGTGGCGAAGAAGAAGGCCAAGGGGTTCTCGCTCGGCATGGGGCAGCGGCTCGGCATCGCGGGCGCGCTGCTCGGCGACCCGCGGATCCTGATGTTCGACGAGCCGGTCAACGGGCTCGACCCCGAGGGCATCCACTGGATCCGCAACCTGATGAAGTCGCTGGCCGCGCAGGGCCGTACGGTCTTCGTCTCCTCGCACCTCATGAGCGAGATGGCGCTGACCGCCGACCACCTCGTCGTCATCGGGCAGGGGCGGCTGCTCGCCGACACCTCCATGGCCGACTTCATCGCGCAGAACTCGCGGTCGTACGTCCGGATCCGCACCCCGCAGCGCGAGGGGCTGCTCGACGTGCTGCACGACGCCGGGATCACCGCCACGGAGGCCGGCGGCGGCACGCTGGAGGTCGACGGCGGCAAGTCCGAGCGCATCGGCGAGCTGGCCGCGCAGCACCAGATCGTGCTGCACGAGCTGAGCCCCCAGCAGGCCTCTCTGGAGGAAGCGTTCATGCAGCTGACCGCGGAGTCGGTCGAGTACCACGCACACGACGGAACGCCGCGCGAAGCACCGCTGGGACAGCAGCAGTGGGGCGACGGCCGGAAGGGGAACTGAGCATGGCGGCGATCCAGGTCGTCCGGTCCGAATGGACCAAGATCCGGTCGGTGGCGTCCACGGTGTGGACGCTCTCCCTCGCCGTGGTCGTCACCATCGCGCTCGGCATGCTGATCTCGGCGCTGTCGAAGAGCGAGTTCGACTCCATGAACCGCGCCGACCAGCTCTCCTTCGACCCGACGTACATCAGCTTCGCGGGCATGAGCCTCGGACAGCTCGCGATGATCGTGTTCGGGGTGCTGGTGGTGTCGAACGAGTACAGCACCGGCATGATCCGCACGTCGCTGGCGGCCGTGCCGCAGCGCGGGACCTTCCTGGTCAGCAAGATCGCGGTGGCCACCGGCCTCGCCCTCGTCGTGGGCCTGGCCACCAGCTTCGTCGCGTTCTTCCTGGGACAGGCGATGCTCGGCGAGCACAAGGCGTCGATCGGGGACACGGGTGTGCTGCGCGCGGTCATCGGCGGCGGGCTCTACATGACCCTCATCGCGATGTTCTCGATGGGCGTCGCCGCGATGCTGCGCTCGCCGATGCTGTCGCTGGGCATCCTGATGCCGTTCTTCTTCCTGATCTCCAACATCCTGGGGAACGTCTCGGCGACGCAGGAGATCGGCCGGTACCTGCCCGACCAGGCCGGCAGCAAGATCATGCAGGTGGTCACCCCGGTCGACGACGACACTCCCTACGGTCCCTGGGGCGGCCTCGGCATCATGGCGCTGTGGGTGGCCGCCGCGCTCCTCGGGGGGTACGTGCTGCTCAGGAAGAGGGATGCCTGAGGCTTCGGCTTTGCTTTCATTTGAACGGAACCGTCAGCGTCCCGATAAGCTCCTAACCCTTACGGGGGCGTGTGCCCTGCTGTCCTGAAGCTTGTGATGGGTGCGGAGCATGATCGAGGCAGTCGGCCTGACGAAGCGCTACGGCGACAAGACCGCTGTGTACAACCTTTCCTTCCAGGTGCGGCCCGGGGCCGTCACCGGTTTCCTCGGGCCCAACGGCTCGGGCAAGTCGACGACGATGCGGATGATCCTCGGCCTGGACAACCCGACCTCGGGCCAGGTGACGATCGGCGGCTATCCGTACCGCAAGCTGCCCAACGCCCCCCGCCAGGTGGGCGCGCTGCTGGACGCCAAGGCCGTGCACGGCGGCCGGGCCGCCCGCAACCACCTGCTGTGCCTGGCCCAGCTGTCCGGCATCCCGGCCCGGCGGGTCGACGAGGTGCTGGGCGTGGTCGGTCTCCAGGACGTGGCCAGGAAGCGCTCCAAGGGCTTCTCGCTCGGCATGGGGCAGCGGCTCGGCATCGCCGCCGCGCTGCTCGGCGACCCGCAGGTGCTGCTGTTCGACGAGCCGGTCAACGGGCTCGACCCCGAGGGCATCCTCTGGGTGCGCAACCTGATGAAGGCGCTCGCGGCGGAGGGCCGTACCGTCTTCGTCTCCTCGCACCTCATGAGCGAGATGGCGGTGACCGCCGACCACCTGATCGTCATCGGGCGCGGGCAGCTGCTCGCCGACATGAGCATCCGGGAGTTCATCTCGGCGAACTCGGCCGACTTCGCGCGGGTGCGGACGCCCGACAGCGAGCCGCAGCTGCGCGAGAAGCTGTTCTCCGCGCTCACCGAGGCGGGCGGGCACGTGATGCACGAGCAGGACGGCGCGCTGCGGATCACCGGGCTGCCCCTGCCGCGCATCAGCGACATCGCGCACGACACCGACGTCCGTCTGTGGGAGCTGTCGCCGCACCAGGCCTCGCTGGAGGAGGCGTACATGCGGATGACCCAGGGCGCGGTCGACTACCGCTCGACGACCGACCAGCGGGCCGGGCTCCAGCAGCAGCTGCCGCCGGGTGCGCAGCCACCGATGCCGGTGCCGGGGCAGGGCCAGCCGGGCTGGTACGCCCCGCCACCGCCCCAGCAGGGCGGGCAGCCGTTCGCGGGGGCGCAGGGGCAGCCGATGCCGCAGGGACAGCCCGGACAGCCGATGCCGCAGGGACAGCCGGCCGCGGGCCCGTACGGGGTCCCGGTGGCGCCCGGTGCCGCTCCCGGCGCGGCCGGCCCGGCCAACCCGTACGCGCAGGCCCCGGCTGCCGCTCCCGGCCTGCCGGCCGCGCCGCCCGCCCCCGCGCCGGCCGCTCCCTCCTCCCCGGCCTCCGCCCCCGCCTCCGACCTGACCAAGCCCGAGGACGCCCGATGAGCACCCCGCAGCCCCCGACGCCGCAGGCCGCGCCCGCCTGGCAGGCGGCGCCCGGACCGTCGTACCCCAGCTACACCTCGCCGATCCCGGTGGTGCGCACGCACCTCGGGCACGCCATCGCCTCCGAGTGGACGAAGATCAAGTCGGTGCGCTCCACGATGTGGACGATCGGCGTGTTCGTGCTGCTCGTCATCGGTATCGGACTGGGGGCCGGAGCGCTGGTCGCCGCCAACACCGACCCGGGGGGCCTGGAGGGCGAGAACCCGCTGTCGTTCGGCTTCTTCGGGCTGCTGCTCGGCAGCATGTGCGTGATCACGCTCGGCGTGCTGACCACGGCCTCCGAGTACGGCACCGGCATGATCCGCACCACGATGGTCGCGTGCCCGTCCCGCGGCCGGGTCCTCGCGGCCAAGGCGATCGTGTTCTTCGTGGTCGCGTTCGTGGTCACGCTGGCATCGGCCCTCGTCGTCGCCCTCGCGGACGTGGCCATGCTGGACGGCGCCAGGGAACCGACCGGCCAGGAATGGCTCAAGGGCACGGTCGGCATCTCGCTCTACATCGCGCTGCTCGGCCTGCTCTCGCTCGTCGTCGGCTCGATCATCCGGCACTCGGCGGGCGCGATCACCATCATGATCGGACTCGTGCTGGCTCCGCTGGTCATCGCGCTGTTCATGTTCTCGGCGTCGCTGGAGAGCCTGCGCGAGGCCCTGTTCGAGTACTCCATCCCGAACCAGCTCAGCGTCTTCTACTCCAACTCCCTCACCGAGTCCGGCCCGTCGGGCTGGGACCCGCTGTGGATCGCCCTCGGTGTGACGGCCGCCGCGTTCGCCGGCGCCTACGCGCTGCTGGAGAAGCGGGACGTGTAACCCGCCCCGGGAGTCCGGGAGTCCGGAGGTCCGGGAGTCCGGAAGTCAGAACCTCGGCGCGTTTCTGGACCGCTGCACCCGCGTGGTGCGGCGGTCCTTCGCGTTCCAGCACGCCTTGTGCCAGTGGCGGCGCTCGTCGACACCCGAGTGCTGCGGCCAGGCCACCACGTGCGGAACGCCGTCCGGAATCAACTGCTCACACCCCGGGCAGCGGTACGCCTTGCCCTGAGCGCTTGCCCCGGCCACATGCCGTACGCTCCACTGCTCGCCCTGCCAGTCCTCCGCGATGTGCCAGCCGCCGTAGCGGCCGGGCCGGTCGTCGTCGGCGGGGTGGCCGGACGTACCGGATCCCTTGGGTCGGTTGCGACGCGGGGACACAGGACACCTCACGGGGCTATACAGGAGGCAGGGCTTGTGTCCAGCCTACGCGGCACGGGCGAGGGTAGGCGTAGGGGACCAACCCCCACAAGTACCCCTCCCGGGCGGCCCATTCTGCAGACAATCCGCAAATCCCTCCGCCAGGCCGTGTCCTCGGCACGTGTCAGACGGTTATGCCCGGTGGGGGAGCTCCGCGTCGGAGCCAAGGAAGCAGGAAATGCGATGCACGTAGGTAGTTTCGTGTTGGCGGCCCAGTTCCCGGGGCAGGGCGAAGGGGAGGCGCTGCACCGCGCGGTCCGCTCGGCCGAGGTGGCCGAGGAGGCCGGGCTGGACGCGGTCTGGCTGGCCGAGCACCACTTCGTGCCGTACGGCACCTGCCCGTCGGCGGTCACCCTGGCCGCGTTGCTGCTCGGCCGCACCCGCCGTATCCGGGTCGGCACGGCCGTCAGCGTGCTGCCCACCGTCCATCCCGTCGCTCTCGGCGAACAGGCCGCGCTGCTGCACCTGACGAGCGGCGGGCGGTTCTCGCTGGGGGTGGGGCGCGGCGGACCGTGGGTCGACCTGGAGGTGTTCGGCGCGGGTCTGGAGGCGTACGAGTCGGGCTTCCCGGAATCACTCGATCTGCTGGTTCGCTGGCTGCGCGAACCCTCGGTCGGATCCTCCGGAGGGCGTTTCGCCTTCCGTGAGGTGCCCGTCGTGCCCCGGCCGTCGGAGGCGCTGACCGACACTCCGGGCCCGGAGGTGATCGTCGCGTGCACCTCCCCGGCGAGTGTGCGGCTGGCCGCCGAGCGCGGGCTGCCGATGCTGCTCGGGATGCACGTGGGAGACGAGGAGAAGGCCGAGATGGTCGCGTTGTGGCGCAGGCACGCGCGCGCCTGCGGCCGTCCGCCGGAGCAGATCCTGGGGGCGGCCCATGTCTCGGCCGGCGTCTGCCAGATCGCGGACCGGCGCCAGGACGCGGTGGAGACGCTGACGAAGGCGATGCCGGGCTGGCTGCGGCACGGACTCGGCGCCCATGTCACGGTGGACGGCCGCGAGCGCCGGATGCGCGACCCGCTGGCGTACACCGAACTGCTCTGCGGGCTGCACCCGGTGGGTACTCCCCGGCTGTGCGCCGACCGTCTCGCGGCGACCAGCGAACGGACCGGCGTCACCCGCTTCGCCCTCCTCGTGGAGGGCTCGGGAGACCTGGCGGCCACCGAGGAGAACGTACGACGGCTGGGTGGCGACGTCATCCCGCAGCTCGGCTGAACCGCCCCGGCCGAACGGCCCGGTCCGGCGGAGAGCTTGCCGCTCCGTACTCATGCACCTCCCGCGTACGGAGCGGCAAGCCGACAGCTCACTGCGTCAGCAGTCCCTGAACTCCGGGGACTGGTTCAAGAGCTGGTTGCGCGCCGAGGTGAAGCGGGCCAGTGTCTCGTCGACGGAGGAGTCCAACGGGAACACGGCCACCCGGTGGCAGTTCTGGAAAGCCAGCCGGACACCGAAGTGCCGTTGCAGCGCGCCGCGTATCGCGTCACTCGCAAGCGCACGCAGCAGTTGACCGCGTGCCTGCTCGTCCGGCGGAGGCGTCTGGTTGTCGGCGAACTGGCCGCCGTCCACCTTCAGCTGGGCCACCAGGGAGCTGATCATCTCCCATGCGTAGGGCAGGGAGGTCCGGACGCAGTCGACGAAGGCAGCTTCGTCGACCTCGCCTCGCTCGGCCTGTTCGAGTAGGGCCGGTGAGACGTCGAGCGACATGGGTTCTCCTCTCGCACCCCCGGTCGACAGGGGTTGCCGGACAGATAAAGGGAGTTCGCGATACCAGACACGCTGCGTACACGAATCGCGACCTCCCGTTTACTACGGTAAGCACCGCGCGGTGACCGCACCAGGAGAACGCGTACATAGCCAGGGCGCGTTGGGCACACAATCGGCCACAACCGAACAGGGGTCAACCCGAACAAGAGGGACGGACCACAGTCCCCCGGCCGGGGGCGGCGGCGGGCGGCGGGAGGGCGAATCGCGTGGACCTGCGCCCGTCGAGTAGCGTTGCCGACCATGCGTCTCGTCATTGCCCGATGCTCCGTCGACTACGCGGGCCGGCTCACCGCCCACCTGCCCTCGGCTCCCCGTCTGATCCTGGTGAAGGCGGACGGCAGCGTCTCGATCCACGCGGACGACCGGGCCTACAAGCCCCTGAACTGGATGTCGCCGCCCTGCACGCTGAAGGAGGGTTCCGGCGCCGAGGAAGGCGTCTGGACCGTCATCAACAAGGCGGGCGAGAAGCTCATCATCACGATGGAGGAAGTCCTCCACGACTCCTCGCACGAACTGGGCGTGGACCCGGGCCTGATCAAGGACGGCGTGGAAGCACACCTCCAGGAGCTCCTCGCGGACCGCATCGAGACCCTCGGCGAGGGGTACACCCTCATCCGCCGGGAGTACATGACGGCCATCGGACCGGTCGACATCCTGTGCCGGGACGCGGACGGGCAGACCGTCGCGGTGGAGATCAAGCGGCGCGGCGAGATCGACGGCGTGGAGCAGCTCACGCGCTACCTGGACCTGCTGAACCGCGATCCCCATCTCGCCCCGGTGCGCGGCATCTTCGCCGCGCAGGAGATCAAGCCGCAGGCCCGCGTCCTGGCCACGGACCGCGGCATCGGCTGCCAGGTCCTCGACTACAACGCCCTGCGCGGCATCGAGGACGACAAGCTGCGGCTGTTCTGACGGTCGCTTCCCCACCGCTGCGTGAGGGCCCGGTCCGTTCGTCGGACCGGGCCCTCACGCGCCGTACGGGGCGGTACCGGGCGTCAGATCACCGGCTCCGGACTGCCGGCGGGTGAACCCGTCCCGCTCGTCCCGGGAGCGCCGGCGGAGGCGCTGGTCTCCACCGGCGAGGGCGCCGGGCCGCTGGCGGAGTCGGAGGTGGACGGCGTGGTCGACGGGTCCGCCGTCGGCGTGGGCGTCCCGGTGTCGGTCGGCGTGGGCGTCGGGGTGGGGGTCTGGGACGTCGACGGCGGCTTCGACGGCGACGTCTGGGACGGCTTCGGCGAGGTCGGCGGCTTCGTCGTCGACGGCTTCGGCGAGGTCGACGGACCGCTGCTCGGACCCTGGGTCCCGCTCGGCTCGTCGGACGGCGTGGCGGGATTTGTCGGCGTCGGGTCGTCGGAGGTGCCGAAAGTGCCGTCGGGGCCCGGGTCGGTGGGACGGCTGGTCGCCGCGCCGGTGTCGCCGGAGCCGTCGTCGTTCTTCGGCACGTCGGCGCCCAGGCTGCCGTCGTCCGCGCCCTGGCTGGCGGACGGGTTGACGCCCACCTGGCTGGACGGGGGGTCGGCGTCGCTGTCGGAGGTGGCGCCCAGCGTCACCACCGTGCCGAGCACGGCCACCAGCAGCGCGCCCGCGCCCCCTGCCACGAGGTTGCGCCGGGCGAGGCCCCGCAGGCCGCCCCGCGCCTTGTGGGACGACCGCGACGACGGCGACACCCCGGCGGACCGGGACGACGACACCGACGGCCGGGGCGCCGGGGAGGACGTCCGGTGGGTGACCAGCGTGCCGCTGTCGGCGGGCGGCTGGAGCTGCGGGAAGGCGGCCGGTACGCCGCCCGGGGGTGACTGCGACTCCTCGTACCGCGCGTCGGGCACCTCCTCCCCCGCCGTGGCGGGGAGGCCGGGCACGGTGCCGGAGCGGTCGGCGACCAGGGCGAGGGCGCGACGGCCCGCGACGGTGCCGCGCTTGTCGGCGAGGGCGCCGCGCAGGCCGATGGAGGACTCCAGTTCGGCGCGGGCCCGGTCGAGCTGTCCGCCGCAGAGGGCGAGGACGCCGAGTTCGTGGTGGAAGTAGGCCTGTTCGGCGACCTCCCCGGCGAGCCGGGCGGCCTCGGCGCCGGAGCGCAGCATCCGCTCCCAGGCGCTCCAGTGGCCGCCCGCGGCGAACGCGGGCGCCGCCGTACGGGCCAGCTGCACGGCGGGGCTCTCGTCGTCCTCGGCGAGCACCGTGGTGGCGGGCGCGAGGACGGCGAGCGCGGCGAGCAGGGCGTCCGCCTCGGCGCACACCCGTTCGGGGGTGACCGAGGGGTGCCCGGCCCACCAGGCGTAGTGCCGGGCGGCGTCGAGCGCGCGAGCCCGGGTGTCGTCGCCGTATCCGGCGGCCTCCAGCTGGGCCTGGACGCCGGCGGCGAGCCGGTAGCGGGAGCCGACCGGGGAGACCAGTCCGCAGCCGGCCAGCTCGCCCAGCGCGGCGTCCGCGTGGGTGTCGCCGACGAGTGCGGGCAGGTGGGCCTGGTGGGGCACCTCGCCGCCGAGCGCGACGGCGAACCGCAGGGTGGCGCGCGCCGAGTCGCTGAGCTTGGCGGCGAGCAGCGGGGCGGGCGCGGCGGCCTCGCCGAGCGAGGGCAGCGGGATGTGCTCGGACGCGTCCGGGTCGACCGCCGCGTCGGCCGGGACCATGTCCGCGAACACGCCGATCTCGTCGACGGCGCTCGCTCCGGCCCGCAGCCGGTCGCGCTGCCGCAGCAGGGCCCCGGCCTGGACGAAGCGCAGCGGCAGACCCTCGGACTCGAACCAGAGGTCGCCCGCCCAGTTGGACTCCTCCTCGGTCAGGACGCGGCCGACGGCGTGTTCCAGGAGTTTCAGGCCGTCGGCGCGCTCCAGGCCGCCGAGGAAGACCTCTTCGACGGCGGAGTCGGCGGACGGGGCGGGCACATCGGGGGTGGCCGCGATCAAGAGGGCGCACTCGGGCGTGGCGTCCAGCAGTTCGTCGAGCGCGGCCCCGCCGAACTCGACGTCGTCGAGGACGACGACCGCGCCGATCTCCCGGACGTGGCCGAGCAGCTG
Organism: Streptomyces sp. NPDC003011; assembly: GCF_053591515.1. NCBI lineage: Bacteria > Bacillati > Actinomycetota > Actinomycetes > Kitasatosporales > Streptomycetaceae > Streptomyces > Streptomyces sp. NPDC003011. Next base: position 273 of record NZ_JBSFTY010000053.1, on the reverse strand, counting down.
GTCCCGGTCCGGGCGGTGCAGGGGCGCGTCGTGGACGGCGTGGAAGAGGTCGTACAGCAGGTCGCTCGCGGTGCGGTGGAAGCCGCTGAGCCGGATGACCCCGTCGGGGGCGAGGTCGGCGCAGTCCTCGGCGACGACGTCGAGGAGGGTGGTGCGGCCGGAGCCGGCCGGGCCGGTCAGGCGCACGGAGCGGCCGCGGGCGAGCAGCCGCACCAGGCGCTCGCGCTCGTCCTGGCGGGCCAGCAGCGGCAGCTCGGGCCGGCCCGGCCCGGG
>NZ_JBSFTY010000052.1:0-70494 GCF_053591515.1 Streptomyces sp. NPDC003011 | reverse complement strand
CGGAGTGCGGTCCGGTGCGGAGTGCGGTCCGGTGCGGAGTGCCGCACCGGGTCAGGCGCAGGCGGTGCCGTTCAGGGCCGCCCACCCGGTACGACGGCCCGTCTGCGAGACCGCAGACGGGCCGTCGTCGTTCGCGCGTCCGCCGGGCGCTTCCGGGCGCGGGCGACTTCCGGCCGTCCGGTCTTCGGGTCCTGCGGGCCCGTTCGTGTTCGGCCTGTCGGCCGCGGGCGCCTCACCTGCGGCATCGCTCCCTTGCGGGCCGGTGCCGGGCCCGACGTGCCGTCAACTCGCCGTGCTCGTCTTGAGAAATTCCTGTCCGAATCATTGACGCACCCCGGGGCCCTCCGTAACTTGTGCCAGCAAGCGCTTACTTGAAACGATTCATGCAGGCGGCAACGACGCTGCGCGGGGAGGCCCGACTGTGGGAACCAGCAGGAAAGTTGAGAGGCGTACGATCCTGAAGGCGGCCGGCGCCACGGCGGCCACGCTCGGGCTGGGTGCGACGGCCGCGTGCGGTGGTGACAGTGGTTCCGGAGACGGGACGGTGACACTCCGTTACGCGTGGTGGGGCGGCGAGCCGCGCACCATCGCCATCAAGAAGACGATCGCGCTCTTCGAGAAGAAGTACCCGAAGATCAAGATCAAGCCTGAATTCACCGACTACGAGGCGTTCTGGGAGAAGTTCCAGACCCAGGCCTCCGGCGGGAATCCGCCGGACGTTTTCCAGAATGCGGTCGCTTTCCTGCGCAAGTACGACGAGCGCGGTGTTCTCCTGGATCTCAAGACGCAGGCGGACGCGGGGAATCTGAGCCTGGAGAACTTCCGCAACGGCGTCCTCACCAACGGTCAGGTCGACGGCAAGCAGATCGGCATACCGGTCGGCGCCAACACCATGGCGCTCGTCATCGACCTCAAGGCCTTCAAGGCGGCGGGCGTCGAGGCGAAGTTCGGCTGGACCTGGGACGAGTACTTCGACGCGCTGCAGACCATCCAGGACAAGGTGAAGATCGCCGGTGACACCGGCTACTTCAGCATCATGTACCTCTACGACCTGTACCTGCGCCAGAACGGCAAGGCCTTCTTCACGGAGACCGATCTCGGCTTCACCGAGGACGATCTGACGCAGTGGTGGGAGGACGGCTACAAGCGCGTGCGGTCCGGGCTCGTCGCCGACCCGAAGAAGGTCGAGCAGGTCAAGCCCAAGTCCGCGCTCTCGGCGGGCCTCGCGGCGTCCGAGTTCACCTGGGACAACTTCTCCATCCGCTACGAGGGCGAGGGCGAGTCGGACTACGGGCTCGCGCCGATCCCCACCATGGACGGCAAGAACACCGGCCAGTACCTCGGTTCACTGATGATGAGCGCCTTCTCCGGGACCAAGCACCCGAAGGAAGCCGCCCAGTTCATCGACTTCATGGTCCACGACGCCGAGGCCGGCAAGATCATGGGCTACGACCGCGGCATCCTCGCCACCACCGACCAGTACGACGCGTTCAAGCCCACCGACGCCAACAACAAGGGCGTGGCGGCCTACGAGGACGAGGTCTCCAAGGCCGGCGTTCTCGGCAAGATCACCCCGCACCCGTCCGGCGCCGACGTCATCGAGGTGGCCTTCCTGCGCATCGGCGGCGAGGTCGCCCAGGGCAAGACCAAGCCGGCCGATGCCGCCAAGGCGCTGTTCAGCGAGGCCAAGGCCGCGTTCGCGGGCTGAGGGGACGTACCACCATGACGCTCGTCAAGGAAGCGCCCGTGCGCCCGGCCGGGAAGCGGTCCGCCGCTCCCGCCGCCGGGCGGCGGGGGCGACGCCGCGAGAACCTCGCCGGCTACCTCTTCATGTCGCCGTGGATCGCGGGATTCCTGCTGCTCACGGCGGGGCCGATGATCGCGTCGCTGTACTACGCGTTCACCAGCTACAACCTGTTCACACCGCCCCGGTGGGTGGGCCTGGACAACTTCACGACGATGTTCCAGGACCCGCGCTGGCAGAAGTCGGTCGAGGTCACACTGAAGTACGTGGTCGTGGCCACACCGCTGAAACTGCTGCTCGCGCTCGGCGTCGCGCTGCTGCTCGCGCAGAAGCGGAGCGGACAGGGCCTGTACCGCGCCGCGTTCTACATGCCCTCGCTCATCGGTGCCAGCGTCTCCGTCGGCTTCGTGTGGCGGGCGCTGTTCTCGGACGACGCCGTCGTGGACCGTACGCAGAAGATCTTCGGTGTCGACGTGGGCGGCTGGATCGGCAACCCGGACTACGTCCTGTACTCCCTGGTGGCGCTGAGCATCTGGCAGTTCGGCGCGCCGATGGTCATCTTCCTGGCCGGTCTCAAGCAGGTCCCGCAGGAACTGTACGAGGCCGCCGAGGTGGACGGGGCCGGTCCCCTGCGGCGGTTCTGGAACATCACGCTGCCGATGATCTCCCCGGTGCTGTTCTTCAACGTGCTGCTGGAGTCCATCCACGCGTTCCAGGTGTTCGGCTCCGCCTACGTCGTCTCCGACACCCGGTGCGGGCCCGCCGACGCCACGCTCGTCTACACCTGTTACCTGTACCAGAAGGGCTTCAAGGAGGCCCAGATGGGCTTCGCCTCCGCGATGGCCTGGACGCTGGTGATCGCGGTGGCGCTCGTCACGGCGGTCCTGTTCTGGTCGCAGAAGAAGTGGGTGCACTACGAGGAGGCCGCCAAGTGACCACTGCCACCAGCCCCGCCCTGCGCACCGCGAACGAGCGGCGGCGCACCGGCTCGATCGCCTGGCACGTGGGCGCCCTCCTCGTCCTCGCGGTCGTGCTGTATCCCGTGATCTGGGTGGTCGGTGCCTCGTTCAAGCCGAGCAAGGACATCATCGCCAGCCTCGACCTGCTGCCCACCGAGCCGGTCTGGGCGAACTTCTCCGGGCTCGCCGACGGCATCTCCGGCATCTCCATCAGCAGCTTCTTCTGGAACTCGCTGATGTACGCGGTCCTCGCGGTGGCCGGTGTCGTGCTGTCCAGCTCGCTGACCGCGTACGCCTTCGCCAAGATCCGGTTCGCCGGGCGCAACCTGCTCTTCACGCTGATGATCGGCACGCTGCTGCTGCCGTACCACGTGCTGCTCATCCCGCAGTACGTGCTCTTCCGCAACCTGGAGCTCACCGACACCCTGGTGCCGCTCGTCGCGGGCAAGTTCCTGGCCACGGAAGCCTTCTTCGTGTTCCTGATGGTGCAGTTCATGCGCGGGCTGCCCAGGGAACTGGACGAGGCCGCCAAGCTCGACGGCTGCGGGCATCTGCGCACCTACTGGTCGATCGTGCTGCCGCTGAGCCGGCCCGCCCTCATCACCAGCGCCATCTTCACCTTCATCAACGCCTGGAACGACTTCATGGGGCCGTTGATCTACCTCAACACCCCCGAGAAGTACACCGTCTCGCTCGGCCTGATGATGTTCCGCGACCAGGAGGGCATCTCCAACTACGGCAGCATGATCGCGATGTCGCTGGTGGCGCTGGTGCCGGTCATCGCCTTCTTCATGGCCTTCCAGCGCTACCTCATCGACGGTATGGCGACCTCCGGACTCAAGGGCTGAGGCGGTCACCATGGCGCAAGCACGCGTGAAGGCCCGCGCACCGCGCATGAGGTCCGTCTTCGGCGAGCGCTTCGCGGTCTTCGCCGAGTGCCTGCTCACCGGTGTGTGGATCGCCGTGGCCTGTCTCGGGGTCGTCACCTACCCCGCCGCCTTCGCCGCCGGCGCACGGCATCTGCGCCGTCGTACGGCCCACGGGAGCGGCGGCTGGCGGGAGTTCGTCGCGGACTTCCGTACGGCTGTGCGCGGCGGGTGGGTGGTCGGGCTCGCCGGCTGGGCGGTGGGGATGGCGGTCTGGGTGGATGTCCTGGCCGCGCGGGCCGGGCTTCCCGGCGGCCCGTTCGTCGGGGCCGTCGGCGTCCTCGCGCTGATCGGGGCCGCCGTGGCCCTGCTGCGGGCGGCCGCAGTCTGGACCCCGGGCGCGGTCTGGCGGACGTTGCTCGCGGATGCCGGCCGCCGTACGGTGCTCGATCCCGCCGGGTCCTTCCTGATCGTCTGCGGGCTGGCCGTCGTGGCCCTGTCCGCCTTGTTCGTCGCGCCGCTGGCGGTTCCCGTCCTGGGCGCCGTCGCGGCGGCGGCCATCGCCGTGGAGGAGCGCCACCGGCACCGCTGACGCGCGGTGCCCCCGCACCGGGCCGGCGCCCCCGGGCGCCGCGCCTCTCCCTGTCATGCCTCTGACTATCCCGCGCATCCCGCACGGAAAGGAAAGGCTGAATCTCTCATGTCTCCCATTCCCCGCAGGTCCCTCCTCAAGGCAGCCGCCGTCGCCGGAGCCGCCGCGCAGTTCAGCTGGGCGCTCGGAGCCAAGGACGCCCAGGCCGCGCCCAGAGCCGCGGACGCCGATGACGGTCCGGTGACCCTGGACTGGCTGGAGGACGGCGGCCTCGGCGCCGCCCCCGGCTCCACGGTCGGCGTGCCCTGGCCCAAGGGCGCCCACCAGGAGGACCAGAAGTTCGCGGTGACGGACGCGGACGGCAAGGCCGTGCCCGTGCAGTCGTGGCCGATCGCCTACTGGCCGGACGGCTCGCTCAAGTGGACCGCGCACGCGGTCAGTTCGGGCTCCGGCAAGCTCACCCTGACCGCCGGCGAGGCCGCCGCCCCGGCGAAGAAGGTCACTGTCGACACGAGCGGCGGCACGATCACCGTCTCCACCGGGGTCATCACCGCGAAGATCGCCAAGTCCGGTGCCACGCTGGTCAAGTCGGTCACCCGTGGCACGACGGAGATCGCCAAGAACGGCCGGCTCGTGCTGATCCGCCAGCCCGAGATCGAGGACGAGGATCAGGGCTCGGTGAAGACCGAGCGGTTCGAGGGGGCCATCGGCTCCGTCACCGTCGAGCAGGAGGGCCCGGTCCGCGCGGTCGTCCGGATCGACGGCAAGCACCGCAAGGGCGCCCGGAGCTGGCTGCCGTTCTCGATCCGCCTGTACTTCTACGCGGGCGCCGACTCCTTCCGCATGGTGCACACCATCACCTTCGACGGCACGCAGGAGCCGGGCAAGGCCAGCGGCGACTTCATCCGCGGGCTCGGTGTCCGCTTCACCGTGCCGATGCGCGACCAGTCCTACGACCGCCACATCCGCATCGGCGGCGACGGCACCGGTCTGCTGCGCGAGGCCGTCAAGGGCATCACCGGACTGCGCCGCGACCCGGGCGCGGCCGTGCAGACGGCCCAGTACGAGGGCAAGAAGCTGCCCGACCCGGCCACCTGGGACCAGCGGGTCACCACCCGCCTCCAGTACATCCCCGAGTGGGGCGACTACACCCTCTCCCAGCTCTCCGCCGACGGCTTCGGACTGCGCAAGCGCACGAAGAAGGGCCACGGCTGGATCGGCGCCGGCGGCGGCAGGCGCGCCTCCGGGTTCGGTTACGTCGGCGGCGCGAGCGGCGGACTCTCCTTCGGCCTGCGGGACTTCTGGGAGAAGTTCCCCGCCCAGCTCGACATCCGCGACGCCCAGACCGACGAGGCCGAGGTCACCCTCTGGCTCTGGTCGCCCGAGGCGCAGCCGATGGACCTGCGCTTCTACCACGACGGCATGGGCCAGGACACCTTCGCCGAGCAGCTCGAAGGCCTCAACATCACCTACGAGGACTACGAGCCCGAGTTCGGCACGCCCTACGGCATCGCCCGCACCTCCGAACTCCTCTTCTGGGCCAACGAGTCCACCCCGAGCGCCGACCAGCTCGCCGAACAGGTCGAGGCCGTACGGGTGCTGCCGCAGCTGGCCGCGCCGCCCAAGCAACTCATCAAGGCCGGGGTCTTCGGCCCGGGGCTGTACGCCGAGCCCGACCGCTCCACGCCCGCCAAGGCGAAGATCGAGGACCACCTCGACTTCCTCTTCACCTACTACAAGGACCAGGTGGAGCAACGCCGCTGGTACGGCTTCTGGGACTACGGCGACATCATGCACACCTACGACACCGTCCGGCACCAGTGGCGGTACGACATCGGCGGCTACGCCTGGGACAACTCCGAGCTGTCGCCGGACCTGTGGCTCTGGTTCGCGTACCTGCGCTCCGGCCGGGCGGACATCTTCCGGTTCGCCGAGGCGATGACCCGGCACACCGGTGAGGTCGACGTGTACCACCTGGGCAAGTGGGCCGGGCTCGGCACCCGGCACGGTGTGCAGCACTACGCCGACAGCGCCAAGCAGCAGCGCATCGCCAACACCACCTACCGGCGCTACTACTACTTCCTCACCGCCGACGAGCGGGTCGGCGACCTCATGCACGCCAACGTCGACTCCGACGAGACGTTCCTCGTCCTCGACCCGATCCGCAAGATCCGCACCGAGCCGTACACCCCCGACCGGCACGCCCTGTCGATCGGCTTCGGCACGGACTGGAGCGGGCTGGTGTCGGCCTGGCTGACGGAGTGGGAGCGCAAGGGCCCCAAGTGGGAGAAGGCCAAGGCGCGCGTGCTGTCGACGATGGAGACGATCGCCGCCCAGCCCAACGGGTTCGTGCAGGGCACCGGTCTGTACGACCTCGACACGGGCAGGTTCGCCATCGCCGACAAGCCGGTGGTCGGCGTCTCGCACCTCTCCGCCGTCTTCGGCCTCAACGAGCTGTGCGCCGAACTCATCGACCTCGTCGACATGCCGAAGTTCAACGAGGCCTACTTCGACTACTGCCGCTACTTCAACGCCACCAAAGCCGAACAGGCGGCGCGCTACGGCACCAACTTCGGCTCGCTGATCCTGTTCCAGGGCCACTCGCGCCTGGACGCGTACGCCGCCGTGCAGACCGGAGACGAGAAGCTCGCCCGGCGGGCGTGGGACAAGTTCTACAACTCCGACGGTTACAAGGAGTCGGCGCCCTGGACGACGGAGAAGCTGAGCGGCCCGGCCGCGCTGGTGCCGGGCAGCGAGGCCACGTGGGTGGCCACGAACGACACCGCGCTCTACGGCCTCGCCGCCATCGAGAACCTGGCGCTGCTGGGCGACAAGATGCCCTAGCCGGCCGCTAGTTCATCCTCCCGAGGACCTCCCGCACCCGCCGGACGTCACGGATGCGCTGCTCGTACGTCGCCCCGAGTGCGAGCAGCAGCAGTCCGGCGAGGGCGGGGGGCACCCAACGGGGGAGCAGGCCGGTCATCTGCACGAGGTACGGGGCGAGTTCGTGCAGCGTGACCAGGACCAGCACCGAGCCGCCGAGCACGAGCGGTGCCTGGAGGTGGTGCCGGGCGCCCAGCAGGGTGACCAGCAAGGCCGCCGCCCCGAGCAGCAGCGGGCGCGTCCAGTGCGCGTCGCCCCAGGCCGCGACGAGGCTCGGCGCGAGGGTGGCGGCGAGCCCGGGGCCGTACGCCGTCCAGGAGGACGCCCGCGGATCGCGGCGCCGGCGCAGCACTCCGACGAGCAGGGCCGGGACGGTGACGGGGAGCGTGTACGCCTCGGGGGTGACGACGTCCCAGCAGGCCAGCCGGACCCAGGCCGCCAGCACGAAGAGGGCGGTGGCCGCGTAGCCGAGGGGGCGGCGGTCCGGGCGTACGGCCGTGCCGGCGGTGATCACCGCGCACAGGGCCAGGACCAGGGCCAGCAGGGGCGGGTCGGTGACGGCGAGGACTACGGCGAGCAGGCCGGCGGCGGCGCCCGCCGCCTCCACCGGCACGGTCGCCGGGGAGCCGCCGAGCCGCGCCGCGAGCAGCGCCGCGACCGCGGGCACCGTGAGGACGAGCAGGGCGGTGTGCGCGGGCGGCCAGTGGGCGGCGGCACCGGTCGCGCAGGCGAGCGCGGCGGCGTACCCGAGGGCCGCCGGGGCCGTGACGGGGCTGAGGCGGCGCTGCCGGGAGGCGGTCGCGAAGAGCGTGGTCAGGGCGGAGAGCACGGCCAGGGTCGCGCTCTGCGTGGCGAGGGAGAGGAAGGCGAGGCCGAGGGAGGTGACCAGCGCGAGGACGAGCGCCGCCAGGCGGACGGACCGGGGTCCGGGGGTGGCTCGCGGGACGTACCCCGCCACCGCGAGGGCGGCGCCGGTTGTGACTCCCGCCGCCGACAGGCCGACGACGTAGGGGAGTTCCAGGACCGGTGCGAGGGTGAGCACCGCGGCCCAGGCCAGGCACAGCGCGCCGGTCAGGGCCCGCGGACGCCAGGCCGTGCCGCGGACCGCCAGGACGAGGACGGCCGCGACGGCCGCCAGCACGAGGGGAGCCGTCGCCGCGTACGGCGGCCAGGGCGTGCCGGCCGTCACCGCGGCCCGGGCGTCCGGGGGAGCGCCGGTCCACGCCCGGGTCACCCAGCCGACCGGTCCCAGCAGCGTGACCACGAGGACGGGCAGCGCCCACAGCACGGCGCATGCCTGTACGGCGCCGCAGGCCCCCGCGAGGCCGCGCCGCACCGCGTCCGGCAGCCGCCCGGACCGCACCGCCGCCAGCAGGGCGATCCCGCAGGCCAGGTGCACCGGGACCGCCCACACCGCCGGCAGCGCCGGGCGCGCCGCACCGGCGACCGCGCCGACCGCGAGCAGCCCCGAGGCGACGGCGAGACCGACGGCCCGCTGCCCGCCCTGACTCCGCCAGGCGGCGCCCAGCGCGAGGGCGGTCGCGAGGAGGAGGAGCGCCGCCGCGCGGGCGGCGGCACCCGGACCGGTGGCCGTCCAGGACAGCCAGCCGGCGGCCAGCACGCCCCAGGCGCCGAGGCCGTACGCGCCGGCGGCGGCGACGACCCGCACGGACCGGGTGACCGGGCGGAGCGCCACCGCCGCGTCGAGCCCGGCCGTCACCAGCAGCGCCGCCGTGACCCCGTACGGCCCGGCGTCGACGGCCAGCGCCCCGAGGAACAGCGGGAGTTGGGCGGCCGCCAGGGCGGCGGGGACGGGCAGGCGCAGCGCGGTCGTGGCCGGCAGCAGCCCGTACGCGGTCCACACCCCGGCGAGCACGGCCGCCGCGAGGGCCGCGTACCCCGTGCCGTCGGTCCCCGCGAGCGCGGCCTCGTGCAGGGCGTAGGCGTCGAGCACCGTCAGCGCGAGCCCGAGGCCGGCCACCGACTCGGCCGTCGAACGCAGCCCCCGCTTCAGCAGCGCCGCCGGCCCGGCGAGCGCGGCCAGCGTGACCGCGCCCAGCACCACGGCCCGCCCGGCGATCCCCAGGTCACCCCAGCTGACCAGCGTGAACACCATCGCCGCCACGGTGAGCAGGACACCGCCGAGCAGGAGGAGGAGGTTCTGGACACGGGGCGCGGAGGTCTCCGGACGGGGTGCGGCCACCGGCCTCGGCATCGGTGTCGGCTGCGGCTGTTGCAGGGTGCTGATCAGCCAGGCGCGACGGGCCAGCAACTGGGACCGGCGGGCGTCCAGCTGCCACAGCTCGGCGTCGAGGAGCCGCAACTCCTCGGGCGGGGGCGGGATGTGCGTCATGCCGCCGAGTGTGGTCCGGGTCACGTCGTACGGCATGAGTGGGGGTACTCAGCGGCGTACTCAGATGTGTGCCCGCCGTGCGCGGGGCAGACTCCGCTCATGGACTGGACCCATTACCGCTTCCGCAGCCTGTGGCCGCTGCCCGCCCCGCCCGCCGCCGTGTACGAGGCGCTGGAGCGGGTCGAGGACTATCCGCGCTGGTGGCGCCAGGTGCGCGAGGTGAACCGGATCGACGGCACGACCGGCGTCGTCCGCATCCGCTCCCTCCTTCCGTACGACATGACCTTCACCGCCCGCGAGGTGCGGCGCGATCCGGCGGCCGGAGTGCTGGAGGTCGCCCTGACCGGGGACATCGACGGCTGGGCACGCTGGACGGTCACCCCGGACGGGACGGGCAGCACGGCCCGTTACGAGCAGGTCGTCGACGTCAGCAAGCCGCTGCTGAGGCGCTTCGCCGTCCCGGGACGGCCCGTCTTCCGCGCCAACCACTGGCTGATGATGCGGTCGGGGCGGCGGGGTCTCGCCGGCCACCTGGCAACGGTTTGAAGGAAACCCGCGGAGACCTGTATTGTTCAGTGCGTTCCCGGGCGATTAGCTCAGTGGGAGAGCGCTTCGTTCACACCGAAGAGGTCACTGGTTCGAACCCAGTATCGCCCACCGGGACAGAGCCGGTCCGCATCGCGCGGACCGGCTCTTCCGTGTGTCCGCGGGCGTCACCGGCGGCCGGTGACACCGCGCTACGCGGCTGCCGCGGGCAGGTCCGGGCGCAGGGGCCAGGCCGGATCCACCGCCTCCTCCGTGCCGCTGCGCGCGAACCACGCCTCCAGGCCCCGCGCCTGCGCCGCGTGCCACACCGCCTGGAGGGTGTGCAGTTCGGCCGGGCTCAGCCGCTCCAGCCGTTCCGCGAACCGGCGTCCCACCGCCCGGACGACCTCCAGCGCGGCCAGCGCGTCGGCCCCCGCGTCGTGCGCGCCCTCCAGCGGGATGCCGTAGTGCGCGCACAGGTCGGCGAGGGTGCGGCGGCCCTTGCGGTAGCGGTCCAGGTGCTTGTCCAGGACCCGCGGGTCGAGCACCAGCAAGGGTGACGCCTCGAACCAGCGGTCCAGGGGCGAGGCGCGGTGCCGGCGCAACTCCCGGTCCAGGAGCGTCAGATCGAACGGCGCGTTCATCACGGCCAACGGCCGCCCCGCCACGGCCTGTTCGGCCAGCGACTCCGCTATCTCGTACATCACCGGAGCCGGCCAGCGGCCGTTGCGCTGGAGATGCTCCTCGGTCAGTCCGTGCACCTGCGTCGCCCCGGCGGGGACCGGCACCCCCGGGTTCACCAGCCACCGGGTCACCCGCGGCCGGGTGCCCGGAGCGTCCTGGACGACGACGGCGGCCGACACGATCCGGTCGGCCTCCACGTCCACACCCGTGGTCTCCGTGTCGAAAGCGGCCAGGGGCCCTTCGTACCAGCAAGCCATATCTTCTCAACCCCTTTTTCACCCAAGGCAGCTGACGCCCCGTCGTCTGCCCCGTTTGGTGATACCCGGGCTGTTTGCGCCGTACGCCGGAAGGACACAACAGGAATACGGGTCCTTGCAGTTCAGCGGCCCGACGTGGGACGCACTCGGCCCCGGTGTGGGCTTTTCACTTGTCCGGGAAGGCTGTTGGCCATGGCGATAGCGCAGCCCGAGCGGGGCGGGCTGCTGCCCGAACGCGCGGGCCCCCATCGCGGCACACTCGCCACCACCGCCTGCATGGAGACACTGCAGGTGGGTTACCTGCACGCGGTCGCGGCGGCCGCGGGGTGCTCGCTGTCGCAGCCCTTTCCGGACAACGGCATCGACTGGCACGTCAGCCACAGCGCGCCCGGGCACACCGTCGACGACGAGGTGACCATCAAGGTGCAGCTCAAGTGCACGTACCAGATCCCGCCGAACCCTCCCGGCCGCTCTTTCTCCTTCACGCTCGACAACGACCACCTGCGCAAGCTCGCCCGCACCCCGGTCTCGGTGCACAAGATCCTGGTCGTGATGCTCGTCCCGCGGACGCGGGACCAGTGGCTGCGGGCCGGTCACGACCGGCTCGACCTCAGGCACTGCTGCTACTGGGTCAACCTCGCCGGCCGCCCGGTCACCGGCCGGACCCGGACCACCGTGCGGATACCGACCTCACGCATCTTCGACGACCGGGCGCTGTGCGAGATCATGACGCGGGTCGGTACCGGAGGCAGACCATGACGCACCGCCCGCCGGGCGAGCCGCCGCGGCCCGCGCGACCGCATCCCGTCGACCGTCCCGCCGCCACCTGGAACCGTCCCCCCGACCCCGCCGCGGTGGACCCCGCCGTGCTCGGCGCCCTGCTGCGCCGGCACGGCTGGCAGCGGCGCGGGGGAGCGGCCGGACGCTACGGCCGCTGGACCCCGCCCGGCTCCGGAGGCGGTCTGAGCCTGCTGGTGCCCGAGAGCCGGGCCTTCCCCGACAGCGACGACCTGCTCGGCGAGGCGCTCCTCGCGCTGTCCCGCAGCGGCGCGCTCTCCGCACGCGAGGTGCTGGTCTCCCTCGCCGTGCCCAGCGACGAGATCCGCTGGTGGCGCGACGTCCCGGCCGGTCCGGCCGGTGCCGCCTCCTGGACCGTCGAGGAGCAGTTGCGCACGGCGGCCCGGCAGACGCTGCTCGCCGGAGCGCTCGCCACGCGCGCGCGGGCGGGTTACTACGGCGCCCGCTACCGCCGCACCGCCGCCGCGTCCCTGGAGAACGTCCTCGTCGGCTCCGCGGCCGAAGGGCGCCGGCTCACCGCGTTCGTCCCCGTCGACTCCGGCCGCCCGCTCGCCGTACGCCTGCACCAGGCGCTGTACGCCGCCCGTGAGGCCATCGACTACCAGCGCGCCACCGGCGGCATGGACGCCTTCGACGGCGCGGTGGAGGCGGGCGTCAGCCGCGAGTTCACCGAGGCGCTGATCGCCCTCGTGCGCGGTACGGAGGGGGCCCGCGTCGCCGTGGAGTGGGCACCGGCGGCCGGGGTCCCCGAAGGGTGCGCGGCCCCCGCCGAGGCCGTCGAGTTCTCGCCCGGCGACCTGCCCGTCCTGCGCGAGGCCGGCGCCCGCTATCTGCGCGCGGAACCCTCCGTGCCGGTGCGGCTCACCGGGGCGGTGGTCCGCATGCGCAGGTCGGGGCCGCGCGGGGAGGGCACGGTGCGGCTGCGCGTGATCGCGGGCGCCGAGGTTCCGCACATCCGGCTGACGCTGGACGAGGAGGCGTACCGGATCGCCGGGCACGCGCACCTCGTCGGGCTGCCGGTGCGGGTGCTCGGGCGGCTGGAGAGCCGGGGCGGGTTCCGGCGGCTCACGGACGCCTCCGGGGTCGAACCGGTACAGGTGGACGAGGCGGAGCGGGACCGGCTGATGAAGTCCCTGCAGGAGACGGCGGAGATCACGGCGTTCTTCGAGGAGGCCTGCGGAGGGGACTGATTTCGCGGTGGGCGGGCCCGGGTCGGTACGATCCCCTCTTGCGCGCGCTCTCGGTACGACGCCCGCATCCGCCTTCAGTCAGGAGAGACCGGTGTCAGACGTCCGTGTGATCATCCATCGCGATTCCGAGCGGGAAGAGCGCGTGGTGACGACGGGCACCACGGCCGCCGAGCTCTTCGCCGGCGAGCGCTCGATCATCGCCGCGCGCGTGGGCGGCGAGCTGAAGGACCTGTCGTACGTCCTGTCCGAGGGCGAGGAGGTCGAGGGCGTCGAGATCTCCTCCGAGGACGGCCTCGACATCCTGCGCCACTCCACCGCGCACGTCATGGCGCAGGCCGTGCAGGAACTCTTCCCCGAGGCCAAGCTGGGCATCGGCCCGCCGGTCAAGGACGGCTTCTACTACGACTTCGACGTCGACAAGCCCTTCACGCCCGAGGATCTCAAGGCCATCGAGAAGAAGATGCAGGAGATCCAGAAGCGCGGCCAGCGCTTCTCGCGCCGGGTCGTCACCGACGAGGCCGCCCGCGAGGAACTGGCCGACGAGCCGTACAAGCTGGAGCTCATCGGCATCAAGGGCGCGGCCTCCTCCGACGACGGCGCGGACGTCGAGGTCGGGGCCGGCGAGCTGACGATCTACGACAACCTGGACGCCAAGACCGGCGACCTGTGCTGGAAGGACCTCTGCCGCGGTCCCCACCTGCCCACCACCCGGAACATCCCCGCGTTCAAGCTGATGCGCAACGCCGCCGCCTACTGGCGCGGCAGCGAGAAGAACCCGATGCTCCAGCGCATCTACGGCACCGCCTGGCCGACCAAGGACGAGCTGAAGGCGCACCTCGACTTCCTCGCCGAGGCCGAGAAGCGCGACCACCGCAAGCTGGGCTCCGAGCTCGACCTGTTCTCCATCCCCGAGCAGATCGGCTCCGGCCTCGCCGTCTTCCACCCCAAGGGCGGCATCATCCGCCGGGTCATGGAGGACTACTCGCGCCGCCGCCACGAGGAGGAGGGCTACGAGTTCGTCTACACCCCGCACGCGACGAAGGGGAAGCTCTTCGAGACCTCGGGCCACCTGGACTGGTACGCCGACGGCATGTACCCGCCCATGCAGCTCGACGAGGGCGTGGACTACTACCTCAAGCCCATGAACTGCCCGATGCACAACCTGATCTTCGACGCGCGCGGCCGCTCCTACCGTGAACTGCCGCTGCGCCTCTTCGAGTTCGGGACCGTGTACCGGTACGAGAAGTCGGGCGTCGTGCACGGCCTGACCCGCGCCCGCGGCTTCACCCAGGACGACGCGCACATCTACTGCACGCGCGAGCAGATGGCCGAGGAGCTCGACAAGACCCTCACCTTCGTCCTCGGCCTGCTGCGGGACTACGGCCTGACCGACTTCTACCTGGAGCTGTCCACCAAGGACCCGGAGAAGTTCGTCGGCTCCGACGACGCCTGGGAGGAGGCCACGGAGACGCTGCGCCAGGTCGCCGAGAAGCAGGGCCTGCCCCTGGTCCCGGACCCGGGCGGCGCCGCGTTCTACGGCCCGAAGATCTCCGTCCAGACCAAGGACGCCATCGGCCGCACCTGGCAGATGTCGACGATCCAGCTCGACTTCAACCTGCCGGAGCGCTTCGAGCTGGAGTACACCTCGCCCGACGGCTCCAAGCAGCGGCCGGTCATGATCCACCGCGCGCTGTTCGGCTCCATCGAGCGGTTCTTCGCGGTGCTGCTGGAGCACTACGCAGGCGCGTTCCCGGCGTGGCTGGCGCCGGTGCAGGCGGTCGGCATCCCGATCGGCGACGGGCACGTCGAGTACCTGGAGAAGTTCGCCGCGGCGGCCAGGAAGAAGGGCCTGCGGGTGGAGGTCGACTCCTCCTCGGACCGGATGCAGAAGAAGATCCGCAACGCCCAGAAGCAGAAGGTGCCCTTCATGGTCATCGCGGGCGACGAGGACATGTCGAACAGCTCGGTGTCCTTCCGCTACCGCGACGGCTCGCAGGAGAACGGCATCCCGTTCGACGAGGCCATCGCGAAGATCGCGCAGGTCGTGGAGGAGCGGGCGCAGGTCTGATCCGGTGGGTGTCGGGCCCCCGGCGAGATCATCCCGCCGGGGGCCTTCCGTCGTCCTCCCGCCCGAACACCTGGAGCAGCCAGGAGGCGAAGGTCCCGGTCACCGCGCCCAGCAGGGCCAGCCCGATCGCCATCAGCCCGACCGCGATCAGGCGCCCGGCCGGAGTGACGGGGGCGACGTCGCCGTAGCCGACGGTCGCGAGGGTCGCGCAGGTCCACCACACGGCGTCCCCGAAGGTCCGCACGGTCGCCCCCGGTGCCGCGTGCTCCTGCTGGTAGACGCCGAGGGCGCCCGTGAAGCCGAGCAGGACGGCGGCCAGCCCGGCGTAGACCATCACGCGCGCGTGCAGCGCGAGACGGGGCCGGCCGTGGTGGTGCCGCACGGCCTCGTACACCCTGACGACCCGCAGCGGCCGCAGCAGCGGCAGGAGCAGCACCACGGTGTCCAGCCAGTGCGTCCGTACGAACCGCAGCCGCTGCCCGCTCAGCCGCCAGCGCACCCCGTAGTCGACGGCGAACAGGGCCCAGGCGGTAAGGATCAGCCCGAGGCAGAGGGCTCGCAGTCCGTCGGGCGGATCACCGGTCAGCACGCGGACCGCGTACGCGGCGAGAAACACCAGCGACGCGACGGCCAGAGGGCCTTCCGTACGGCGTTCCCAGCGGGCCTTGCGACTGTCCTCGTCCTCCGCGTCGTCCACCGGCCCAGCTTGGCCCGGGACGGTTTTCCGCGAACCCCGCCGACACGGCGCGAACGGGCGAAGCAATATGCTGCACTGCATGACGAGTGAGCCGGAGCAGCAGTGGGGCGTGGGGACCCAGGACGCGTTCCAGCGTCTGTGGACGCCCCATCGGATGGCCTACATCCAGGGTGAGAACAAGCCGACCGGCCCGGGTGCCGACGACGGTTGCCCCTTCTGCTCGATTCCGGCCAAATCCGACGAGGACGGGCTGGTCGTCAGGCGCGGTGAGCAGGTCTACGGGGTGCTCAACCTGTACCCGTACAACGGCGGCCACCTGATGGTCGTGCCCTACCGTCACGTGGCCGACTACACGGACCTCACGGACGCGGAGACGGCCGAGCTGGCCCTGCTGACCAAGCAGGCGATGACCGCCCTGCGTACCGCCTCCGGAGCGCACGGCTTCAACATCGGGATGAACCAGGGCTCGGTGGCCGGCGCCGGTATCGCCGCGCATCTGCACCAGCACATCGTCCCGCGCTGGGGCGGCGACACGAACTTCATGCCGGTGGTCGGCCACACCCGGGTGCTGCCGCAGCTGCTGGCGGACACCCGCAAGATGCTGGCGGACGCCTGGCCCACGGCCTGAGCGTCCCGGGCGGGGAGGGGCCGGCGAAGGGGGCCGGAAGGCTCGGCCCCCTCGCGCCTACGCGTCGTACACGTCGGCCTTCCTGGGCGACGGGTCCTGCACCGCCGTACTGAGGAACGCCGACCGGTTGCCGAACTTCTCCGTGTCCACGCCGTTCTCGGTCAGGACCCGGATCGCCGCCGAGTGCACCACCCGCAGCACCGGCGTCGCGGCGCGCAGCGCGTCGTCGGCCATGAAGCGGTGCCGCCACGGCTTGTCCGCCCAGGCGTGCCGCAGCCCGAACGGCTCGGGCAGGGCCAGGCTGCCGCCGAGCCAGTTGAGCAGCGGCGGATACCAGGTCAGGGGCGCCCGGGCGGTCAGCCGCACCACCTCGTCCGCGTCGACCAGCGGAAGCTTCACCTTCCGGGTCTCCCAGAACCTCAGCGACTTCTGGACCTCCTTCTCCCTGGCCGCCGGGCCCGAGGTGAACAGGCCGTGCACCGGTCCCAGGGCGTGCCCGGTCACCTCGATGCGCAGGGTCTCGTGCAGCACGGTCACCGTGATCAGCATGGTGATCACCAGCTGTCCGTCCCACAGCGTCCACTGCACGCCCAGGTAGTGCCGGTCGCCCGCGCCGAACTGCTGCTTGTTGCAGATGTCCTGTATGGCGTGCGACTTGACCTGGTACGCCTCCACGTCGGTGCCCTCGGGCCGGGACACCGCCGTCGCGTTCTCCGCGATGGGCGTGACCACCCAGTGCCGTATCGACGGCTTCGGGAAACCGCCGGTGTTCAGCGGGCCGCGCTCCAGCATGCGCAGCTGGTCGTGGATCGAGCGGATGACGTCCCAGCTGCGGAAGGGGTGGATCTCGCGGGTGGGGTCGGCCGGCACGAGGTCCTCGGCGAGCTGCCAGCTGCCCCAGCGGGTGCCCATGCCGAGTATGCCCTTGGGGCCGGCGTAGAAGACCGAGTTGGACTGCTGCTCGGCGCCCAGCTTGGCCAGCGACTGACGCAACTGCTCGGCGGCGGTCTCGCGGGGGCTGGTCGGCACCGCCTCGGGCACCTTCGCTCCGACGCTGCTGCCGGAGAGCAGACTGCTCCAGCGGCCCCGCAGGTCCGCCGCGGTGCGCTCGCAGATCTGCTTGGCCCAGAACCAGCCGACCACGGGCATGACCACCGCCGCGCGTCCGTACCAGGCCCAGAAGCCCGAGAACGGCATCTTGACCACGAAGAGCACGGCGAGCGCGCCCACACCGACGAGCAGTGCGGTGCCGAACGCGCTGGCCCGGCCCTCCACCTTGGCCAGCGTGGTGCGGATCTGGAAGACCAGCAGCCAGATCAGCAGCCCGGGCAGGAACAGCAGACCGCACAGCACCATGACGATGGTCAGCAGATTGTCGCGGTCCCTGCGGATGTTGTTCGCCGCGAGACAGTGCTCGACCACGACCTGCGGCTCGGCGCCGAAGGACTGGATGAGCGGTTTGCGGCCGGGACCGAGCATGCGGGCGGCCACGGCCGTGGAGAAGGCCTCACCCAGGTTGGGCCGGAAGATCCGCGCCCACCTGCGACCGCCCTTGACGCTCGACGCGTGCCACTCGTTGTTGGCCTTGAGGATCTCCTCCACCGGATTGTCCCGATAGGCCGCCGAGGCCAGCGCGTACGTCGCCGTCTGGCCCTCGTCGCCCGTGCGCGGCACCTGCGGACCGAAGAAGTCCGCGTAACCGCTGTCAACGGCCATTCCCGCCCCCGATCGCCACAGGTCTTGCTCCTGCGGCCTTCCCGACTTCCGTGCTCCGCACACCTGTTGATCAGGTCGTCAGCGTATCCGCAGGCAGTGACATCCGTCCCGGACGCCCCCACATCCGTCGGCGGACGGCCGAAGCCGCCCGCCGACGGGGAGGGCAACCTTGCGTGAACGCCCTCCCGGGGAGGCGTCCGTCGTCAACTACGAGACGGCGCCCGCCTTTTCCCGGAGTCTGTCGGCGACCTGCGGGGGCATCGGCTCGTGCCGCGCGTAGGAACGGCTGAAACGCGCCGTGCCGTGGGACAGGGAGCGCAGGTCGACGGCGTACCGGCCGATCTCGATCTCGGGCACCTCGGCCCGCACCAACGTCCGTCCGCCGCCGGTCTGTTCCGTGCCGAGCACCCGGCCGCGCCGCCCGGACAGGTCGCTCATCACGACGCCCACGTAGTCGTCGCCGACCAGGACGCTCACCTCGGCCACCGGCTCCAGCAGATGGATCCTCGCGTCGGCCGCCGCCTCCCGCAGGGCCAGCGCGCCGGCCGTCTGGAAGGCGGCGTCGGAGGAGTCCACGGAGTGCGCCTTGCCGTCCAGCAGCGTGACCCGGATGTCGATCAGCGGATGGCCGGCCGCGACACCCTTCGCCGCCTGGCTCCGTACGCCCTTCTCGACGGACGGGATGAACTGGCGCGGCACCGCCCCGCCGACGACCTTGTCCACGAACTCGATGCCCGAGCCGCCCGGCAGCGGCTCCACCTCGATCTCGCAGATCGCGTACTGCCCGTGCCCGCCGGACTGTTTCACATGGCGGCCGCGCCCGCCCGACTTCGCGGCGAACGTCTCCCGCAGGGAGACCTTGTGCGGCACGACGTCGACCTGGACGCCGTACCGGTTGCGCAGCCGTTCCAGCGCGACGTCGGCGTGCGCCTCGCCCAGGCACCACAGGACGACCTGGTGGGTGTCCTGGTTATGCTCCAGCCGCATCGTCGGGTCCTCGGCGACCAGCCGGGACAGGCCCTGGGAGAGCTTGTCCTCGTCGGCCTTGCTGTGCGCCTGGATGGCCAGCGGCAGCAGCGGGTCCGGCATCTCCCACGGCTCCATGAGCAGCGGGTCGTCCTTGGCCGACAGCGTGTCCCCGGTCTCCGCGCGGCTCAGCTTCGCCACGCACGCGAGATCGCCGGCGATGCAGTGGGTGAGTGCCCGCTGCTGCTTGCCGAACGGCGCGGACAGCGCGCCGATCCGCTCGTCGACATCGTGATCCTCGTGCCCGCGGTCGGCCAGCCCGTGCCCGGAGACGTGCACGGTCGCGTCCGGCCGCAGCGTGCCGGAGAAGACCCGCACCAGGGAGACCCGGCCGACGTAGGGGTCGGACGCCGTCTTGACGACCTCCGCCACCAGCGGACCGTCCGGATCGCACAGCCTCAGCTCACGCGGCTTGCCCTCGACCGTGGTGACCCGGGGCGCCGCGCGTTCCAGCGGGGTCGGGAAGCCGCGGGTGATCAGCTCCAGCAGCTCGACGGTGCCGAGCCCGTGCCGGGCGCCCCCGGCCGCGGGGGCGGCGGCCAGGACGGGGAAGAACACCCCGCGCGCGACGGCCCGTTCCAGGTCCTCGATCAGCGTCCCGACGTCGATCGGCTCGCCGCCGAGGTAGCGGTCCATGAGGGTCTCGTCCTCGCTCTCCGCGATGATCCCCTCGATCAGCCGGTTGCGGGCCTCCTCGATCAGCGGCAACTGGTCCTCGCCCGGCTCGGACTCCTTGCGCTCGCCGGTCGAGTAGTCGAACAGCTTCTGCGACAGCAGCCCGATCAGCCCGGTCACGGGCGCGTGCCCGTCCGGCGCCTGCGGGCCGCGCAGCGGCAGGTACAGCGGCAGTACGGCGTCGGGATCGTCGCCGCCGAAGGCCTGGGCGCAGATCCGCGTCATCTCCTCGAAGTCCGCCCGGGCGGCCTCCAGGTGCGTGACGACGATCGCCCGCGGCATGCCGACGGCGGCACACTCCTCCCACACCATGCGGGTCGAGCCGTCCACCCCGTCGGAGGCGGAGACGACGAAGAGGGCCGCGTCCGCCGCTCGCAGACCGGCCCTCAGCTCCCCGACGAAGTCGGCGTATCCCGGGGTGTCGAGAAGGTTGATCTTGAACCCGTCCCATTCGACGGGCACCAGGGAGAGCTGCACCGAGCGCTGCTGCCGGTGCTCGATCTCGTCGTAGTCGGAGACGGTGCCGCCGTCCTCCACGCGGCCCGCCCGGTTCACGGCCCCCGCGGTGAGCGCGAGGGCTTCCACCAGTGTCGTCTTGCCCGATCCGCAGTGGCCGACCAGCACCACATTCCGTACGGACGCGGGGTGGTCGGCCGCTGTCGCCCTGCCGGCGGCTCCGGGGTGTGCGTTCGCCTTGTCGCCCATGGCCTTGCCTCCCGTGCACGGTGAGGTCACTGTGGGCGCGGACACGCCGGGTCCGCGTGCGATGGCGGCTCCGGCGACGCCCGCGGTGTTCTTCGAGCTTTCCACTCCCGTCACGGTGCGTCCATACGACGGACGCGACAGCCCCACCAAGCCCTCGACGCCGACGGACGCGACAGCACCACAGAGCCCTCGGCGCCGGTGGTGCGATCCGCCGCGGGCCCTCGGCCCGAGCGGCGCGACCGTGCCGTGACCCGGATGCCGCCCGCCCGTGACCCGGGCCGGTGGTGCCCGCCCGTCGCCCACCCGCGCGCGTGGCTACGATGGGCCAGCCGGTGGCCAGCAGGGGCCGCTCGGCCACACCGACCCTCGGGAAGGCCATGCTGAACAAGTACGCGCGTGCATTCTTCACGCGTGTCCTCACGCCGTTCGCCGCGTTTCTCATCCGCCGGGGCGTCAGTCCCGACGCGGTCACGCTCATCGGCACCGCCGGTGTGGTCGCGGGGGCGCTGGTCTTCTACCCCAGGGGTGAGTTCTTCTGGGGCACGGTCGTGATCACGCTCTTCGTGTTCTCCGACCTCATCGACGGCAACATGGCACGCCAGCTCGGCCGTTCCAGCCGCTGGGGCGCCTTCCTGGACTCCACGCTCGACCGGGTCGCCGACGGCGCGATCTTCGGCGGCTTCGCCCTCTGGTACGCCGGGAACGGCGACGACAACGTCCTGTGCGCGGTCTCGATCTTCTGTCTGGCGAGCGGCCAGGTGGTGTCGTACACCAAGGCGCGTGGCGAGTCGATCGGTCTGCCGGTCGCCGTGAACGGACTGGTCGAGCGGGCCGAGCGCCTGGTGATCGCCCTGGTGCTGGCCGGACTCTCGGGGCTGCACACGTTCGGCGTGCCCGGTATCCAGTACCTGCTGCCGATCGCCCTGTGGATCGTGGCCGTCGGCAGCCTGGTCACACTGATCCAGCGGGTCGTCACGGTCCGCCGGGAGTCCGCCGAGGCGGAGGCCGCGACCGCCCAGGAGCAGCAGGGGCAGCAAGAGCAGCAGGGGCAGCAGGAGGCCCAGGAGGCCCAGGGGAGCGAGGCGGCGAAGTGAGCGCCCAGGACCGGGTCACCGACGGGCTCTACGGCCTCGGCTGGAGCGTGGTCAAGAAGCTGCCCGAGCCGGTCGCCGTACGCCTCGGCCGGAGCATCGCCGACCTCGCCTGGAAGCAGCGCGGCGCGGGCGTGCGGCGGCTGGAGCGCAACTACGCGCGCGTGGTGCCCGACGCGAGCCCCGAGCGCCTCGCCGCACTGTCCCGCGCGGGCATGCGGTCGTACCTGCGCTACTGGATGGAGTCCTTCCGGCTTCCCGCCTGGAGCCCCGAGCGCATCAGGGACGGGGTGGAGGTCAAGGACCTCCACCGCCTCACCGACGGTCTCGCGGCCGGCCGGGGCGTCGTCCTCGCGCTGCCGCACATGGCCAACTGGGACCTCGCCGGCGCCTGGCTCACCACCGCGCTGAAGATCCCGTTCACGACGGTCGCCGAACGCCTCAGGCCGGAGACGCTGTACGACCGTTTCGTCGCCTACCGCGAGGGCCTCGGCATGGAGGTCCTGCCGCACAGCGGGGGCTCCGCCTTCGGCACCCTGGCCCGGCGGCTGCGCGAGGGCGGCCTGGTCTGCCTGGTCGCCGAACGGGACCTGTCGAGCTCCGGCGTCGAGGTCACGTTCTTCGGCGAGACCATCCGGATCCCGGCCGGCCCGGCGCTGCTCGCCCAGCAGACCGGGGCGCTGCTGCTGCCGGCGACGCTCTGGTACGACGACTCGCCGGTCATGCGGGGCCAGGTGCATCCCCCGGTCGAGGTGCCCGGGACCGGTACGCGGGCCGAGAAGACGTCCGTCATGGCACAGGCGCTGGCCGACGCCTTCGCCACAGGGATCGCCGAACACCCGGAGGACTGGCACATGCTGCAGCGTTTGTGGCTCGCTGATCTCGACCCCGCGAAGGACCCCTCGGCCGGCGCCTCGGCCCGTCCCTCGGATCCCGGGAAGGGAACCCCGTGAGGATCGGCATCGTCTGCCCGTACTCCTGGGACGTGCCGGGCGGCGTCCAGTTCCACATCCGCGACCTCGCCGAGTACTTCCTCCGCCTCGGCCACGAGGTGTCGGTCCTCGCCCCCGCCGACGACGACACCCCGCTGCCGCCGTACGTCGTCTCGGCCGGCCGCGCGGTGCCGGTGCCGTACAACGGCTCGGTGGCCCGGCTGAACTTCGGCTTCCTGTCGGCGGCCCGGGTACGGCGCTGGCTGCACGACGGCGCGTTCGACGTCATCCACATCCACGAACCGGCCTCGCCGTCCCTCGGCCTGCTCGCCTGCTGGGCGGCGCAGGGCCCGATCGTGGCCACCTTCCACACCTCCAACCCGCGCTCCCGGGCCATGATCGCCGCGTACTCGATCCTGCAGGCCGCCCTGGAGAAGATCAGCGCCCGGATCGCCGTGAGCGAGTATGCCCGCCGGACGCTCGTCGAGCATCTCGGCGGGGACGCGGTGGTGATCCCGAACGGCGTCGACGTGGACTTCTTCGCCAGGGCCGAGCCGAAGCCCGAGTGGCAGGGCGACACCATCGGCTTCGTGGGCCGTATCGACGAGTCCCGCAAGGGCCTGCCGGTGCTGATGAAGGCCCTGCCGAAGATCCTCGCCGAGCGTCCGCGGACCCGGCTGCTGGTCGCCGGGCGCGGTGACGAGAAGGAGGCGGTGGAGTCGCTGCCCGCCGAACTCCGCCCGCGGGTGGAGTTCCTCGGCATGGTCAGCGACGAGGACAAGGCGCGTTTCCTGCGCAGCGTCGACCTGTACGTCGCCCCCAACACCGGCGGCGAGAGCTTCGGGATCATCCTGGTCGAGGCGATGTCGGCGGGCGCCCCCGTGCTGGCCTCGGACCTGGACGCCTTCGCCCAGGTACTGGACCAGGGCGCGGCGGGCGAGCTGTTCGCCAACGAGGACGCCGACGCCCTCGCCCGGGCCGCGGTACGCCTGCTGGGGGACCCGGAGCGGCGGGCCGAGCTGCGCGCGCGGGGGAGCGCCCACGTGCGGCGGTTCGACTGGTCGACGGTCGGCGCGGACATCCTGTCCGTGTACGAGACCGTGGCGGCCGGGGCGGCGGCGGTCGCCGCGGACGACGACCGGACGCCGTGGCTGCGGTCCAGGCTGGGGCTGGCGCGGGACTGACACGGGACTGACACGGCTGACACCGGACTGGTCCGGGAATGACTCGGGTCGGGCGCCGGACACTGGCGGTCGGACGCCGGAGCCGGAGCCGGGCGCCGGACACTAGCCGTCGGCCGTCGGCCGTCGCCGTCGGCCGCCGCCGTCGGCCGACGGCCGTCGGACGCCGGACGTCGGACGCCGGCCGGGGCTTCGCGTCGTTCCGCCGCGTTGCCCGGCGGGCCCTCGGCCGTAGGGCGGCAGCGGCGGTCCCCCTCCCGGTCGGCCGTCGTGGCGAACACGGGCCGCCGGGCCGTGTCCGGGCACGGCACCTCCGCGTCGCCCGCCGCGCGGTCACCCCTCGTCCAGAACCCCGCACATTCCCGCGCAAGCCCGCGCATCCCCGCGCATCCCCGGGTTTCGGGCCGGTCGGGAGGTGTCATGGGGCACGGGTAGCCTGCGGCCCGTGACTTCGACACTCATCTGGATCGCGGTAGCCCTGTTCGCGATCGGTCTCTACCTGAGCTGGACCGCGGGCCGCCTCGACCGGCTGCACGCGCGGATCGACGCGGCGCGCGCCGCACTCGACGCCCAGTTGCTGCGCCGCGCCTCGGTGGCCCAGGAACTGGCCACCTCCGGAGTGCTCGACCCGGCGGCGTCGATCGTCCTGTACGAGGCGGCCCACGCCGCCCGCCAGGCCGAGGAGGAACAGCGGGAGGTCGCCGAGAGCGAGCTGAGCCAGGCGCTGCGGGCCGTGTTCGCCGAGCCCCAGCAGGTATGGGCCGTGCGCGAGGCACCCGGCGGAGAGTCGGCGGCCCGCGAGCTGACCGAGGCGGTACGCCGGGTGCCGATGGCCCGGCGCTTCCACAACGACACCGTGCGCGCGGCCCGGGCACTGCGCCGGCACCGCAAGGTGCGCTGGTTCCGGCTGGCCGGACACGCGCCGTTCCCGCTGGCGTTCGAGATGGACGACGAGCCGCCGACGGCCCTGGTGGACCGGGCCTGACAGGCATCTCTGCCGGGACCGGACCAGGCGCCTCAGCCGGAAAACGAGCCACCGGCTCCCCATTGGCCCTTGCTGTGGACTGGTCCGTTCCCGTTTCCTCGGTGCTGCAGCAACCCTCTTTCCCTTCAGTGAGGTCACCCGTGTCCACCACGCTTTCCGACAACCAGACTCCCGAGACCGGCACCGCCCGCGTGAAGCGCGGCATGGCCGAGCAGCTCAAGGGCGGCGTGATCATGGACGTCGTCAACGCCGAGCAGGCGAAGATCGCCGAGGACGCGGGCGCCGTCGCCGTCATGGCCCTGGAGCGCGTTCCCGCCGACATCCGCAAGGACGGCGGCGTGGCCCGGATGTCCGACCCGGACATGATCGAGGGCATCATCGAGGCCGTCTCGATCCCGGTCATGGCCAAGTCCCGTATCGGCCACTTCGTCGAGGCCCAGGTCCTGCAGTCGCTCGGCGTCGACTACATCGACGAGTCCGAGGTCCTCACCCCGGCCGACGAGGTCAACCACTCCGACAAGTGGGCGTTCACGACCCCCTTCGTCTGTGGCGCCACCAACCTGGGCGAGGCCCTGCGCCGCATAGCCGAGGGCGCCGCGATGATCCGCTCCAAGGGCGAGGCCGGCACCGGCAACGTCGTCGAGGCCGTCCGCCACCTGCGCCAGATCAAGAACGAGATCGCCCGGCTGCGCGGCTACGACAACAACGAGCTGTACGCCGCTGCCAAGGAACTGCGTGCCCCGTACGAGATCGTGCGCGAGGTCGCCGAGCTCGGCAAGCTCCCGGTCGTGCTGTTCTCCGCCGGTGGCGTCGCCACCCCGGCCGACGCCGCGCTGATGCGCCAGCTCGGCGCCGAGGGCGTCTTCGTCGGCTCCGGCATCTTCAAGTCCGGCGACCCGGCCAAGCGCGCCGCCGCCATCGTGAAGGCGACCACCTTCTACGACGACCCGAAGATCATCGCGGACGCGTCCCGCAACCTCGGCGAGGCCATGGTCGGCATCAACTGCGACACCCTCCCCGAGTCCGAGCGCTACGCCAACCGCGGCTGGTAAGTCACTCCCTGAGGACCGCACACACATGACTGACGCACCTGTCATCGGCGTCCTGGCCCTCCAGGGCGACGTACGGGAGCACCTCATCGCCCTGGCCGCGGCCGACGCCGTGGCCAGGCCGGTGCGGCGCCCCGAAGAGCTCGCCGAGGTGGACGGCCTGGTCATCCCGGGCGGCGAGTCCACCACCATCTCCAAGCTGGCCGTCCTGTTCGGCGTGATGGAGCCCCTGCGCGCGCGGGTGCGGGCCGGAATGCCGGTCTACGGCAGCTGCGCCGGCATGATCATGCTCGCCGACAAGATCCTCGACCCGCGCTCGGGCCAGGAGACGGTCGGCGGCATCGACATGATCGTGCGCCGCAACGCCTTCGGACGCCAGAACGAGTCCTTCGAAGCGACGGTCGACGTGAAGGGCATCCCGGGGGATCCTGTGGAGGGCGTGTTCATCCGCGCCCCCTGGGTCGAGTCCGTGGGTGCCGAGGCCGAGGTGCTCGCCGAGCACGACGGCCACATCGTCGCGGTCCGCCAGGGCAACGCGCTCGCCACGTCGTTCCACCCGGAACTGACCGGCGACCACCGCGTGCACTCCCTGTTCGTCGACCTGGTACGCGGGAACCGGACAGCGGAGTCCTTGTAGGATCTCTGCCGTTCGTACGGAGATGGGTTACGCGAAGGAGACAGGCAGATGTCCGGCCACTCTAAATGGGCCACGACGAAGCACAAGAAGGCCGTGATCGACGCCAAGCGCGGCAAGCTCTTCGCGAAGCTGATCAAGAACATCGAGGTCGCGGCGCGCATGGGCGGCGTCGACCTGGACGGCAACCCGACGCTGTACGACGCCGTGCAGAAGGCGAAGAAGTCGTCGGTCCCGAACAAGAACATCGACTCGGCGATCAAGCGCGGCGGCGGTCTGGAAGCGGGCGGCGCCGACTACGAGACCATCATGTACGAGGGCTACGGCCCGAACGGCGTCGCGGTGCTCATCGAGTGCCTCACCGACAACCGCAACCGCGCCGCCTCCGACGTCCGCGTCGCCATGACCCGCAACGGCGGCTCCATGGCCGACCCGGGCTCGGTGTCGTACCTCTTCCACCGCAAGGGCGTCGTCATCGTCCCCAAGGGCGACCTCGGCGAGGACGACGTCCTGGGCGCCGTGCTGGACGCGGGCGCGGAGGAGGTCAACGACCTGGGGGAGTCCTTCGAGATCCTCTCCGAGGCCACCGACCTGGTCGCGGTGCGCACCGCCCTCCAGGACGCCGGCATCGACTACGACTCCGCCGACGCCAACTTCGTCCCGACCATGCAGGTCGAGCTGGACGAGGAGGGCGCCAAGAAGATCTTCAAGCTGATCGACGCGCTCGAGGACAGCGACGACGTGCAGAACGTCTTCGCCAACTTCGACGTCAGCGACGAGATCATGGAGAAGGTCGACGCGTAGGACCGCCACGCGCCGCACGGGACCAACGGGCCGACGGGACACACCCCGTCGGCCCGTCGCTCTGCCCGGCGTCGCGTGCGGCCGTTGTCGGTGGCACCCGATAGCCTGCACAAACTGGCGATCGAAGAAGGGGGCTGGAGTGCGGGTACTGGGCGTCGACCCCGGACTCACGCGGTGCGGTGTCGGCGTGGTCGAGGGGATCGCGGGCCGGCCGCTCACCATGCTCGGCGTCGGTGTCGTACGGACGCCGGCGGACGCCGAGCTGGGGCAGCGCCTCGTCGCGATCGAGCAGGGCATCGAGCAGTGGCTGGACCAGCACCGGCCCGAATGCGTCGCGGTGGAGCGGGTGTTCAGCCAGCACAACGTACGGACCGTGATGGGCACCGCCCAGGCCAGCGCCGTCGCCATGCTGTGCGCCGCCCGGCGCGGCATCCCCGTCGCCCTGCACACGCCCAGCGAGGTCAAGGCCGCCGTCACCGGCAGCGGACGCGCCGACAAGGCGCAGGTCGGCGCCATGGTCACGCGGCTGCTGCGGCTCGACGCGCCGCCGAAGCCCGCCGACGCCGCCGACGCGCTCGCGCTCGCCATCTGCCACATCTGGCGCGCCCCTGCCCAGAACCGACTCCAGCAGGCCGTCGCCCTGCACGCATCGAAAGGCCGTACGGCATGATCGCCTTCGTCAGCGGCAAAGTCGCCGCCCTGGCCCCCGACGCCGCGGTGATCGAGGTCGGCGGCGTCGGCATGGCCGTGCAGTGCACGCCGAACACGCTGTCCACCCTGCGCACGGGCCAGCCCGCGCGGCTCGCCACCTCCCTCGTCGTGCGGGAGGACTCCCTCACCCTGTACGGCTTCGCGGACGACGACGAGCGGCAGACCTTCCAGCTGCTCCAGACCGCCAGCGGGGTCGGCCCCCGCCTGGCCCAGGCCATGCTGGCGGTGCACAGTCCGGACACGCTGCGCCGTGCCGTCGCCACCGGCGACGAGAAGGCGCTGACCGCCGTGCCGGGCATCGGGAAGAAGGGCGCGCAGAAGCTGCTGCTGGAGCTGAAGGACCGGCTCGGCGAGCCGCTCGGCGCTCCCGCGGTGGGCAGGGCGATCAGCACCGGCTGGCGCGATCAGCTGCACGCCGCCCTGATCGGCCTCGGGTACGCGACCCGGGAGGCCGACGAGGCCGTGTCCGCCGTGACACCCCAGGCAGAGGCCGCCGAGGGCACGCCCCAGGTGGGTCAGCTGCTGAAGGCGGCCCTGCAGACCCTGAACCGAGCCCGCTGAACCACGAGATCCCGAGGCACACTCCATGAACTGGGACGACACGACCGACGGCCCCGCCGCTGACCGGCTGGTGGACTCTGTCGCCGGCGGTGAGGACCAGGCCGTCGAGGCCGCCCTGCGCCCCAAGGACCTGGACGAGTTCATCGGCCAGGAGAAGGTCCGCGAGCAGCTCGACCTCGTCCTGCGCGCCGCCCGCGCCCGCGGCGCCACCGCCGACCACGTCCTGCTCTCCGGTGCCCCCGGCCTCGGCAAGACCACCCTGTCGATGATCATCGCGGCCGAGATGAACGCACCGATCCGCATCACCAGCGGGCCCGCCATCCAGCACGCCGGCGACCTCGCCGCGATCCTGTCCTCCCTCCAGGAGGGCGAGGTCCTCTTCCTCGACGAGATCCACCGCATGTCCCGGCCCGCCGAGGAGATGCTCTACATGGCGATGGAGGACTACCGCGTCGACGTGATCGTCGGCAAGGGCCCCGGCGCCACCGCCATCCCCCTCGAACTGCCGCCCTTCACCCTGGTCGGCGCCACCACGCGCGCGGGCCTGCTGCCGCCCCCGCTGCGCGACCGCTTCGGCTTCACCGCGCACATGGAGTTCTACGAGCCGGCCGAACTGGAGCGCGTCATCCACCGCTCGGCCCATCTGCTCGACGTGGAGATCGAGGCCGACGGAGCCACCGAGATCGCCGGCCGCTCCCGCGGCACGCCCCGTATCGCCAACCGCCTGCTGCGCCGCGTCCGCGACTACGCCCAGGTCAAGGCCGACGGGGTCATCACCCGAGACATCGCGGCGGCCGCCCTGAAGGTCTACGAAGTCGACGCCCGCGGCCTCGACCGCCTCGACCGCGGTGTCCTGGAGGCCCTGCTGAAGCTCTTCGGCGGCGGCCCGGTCGGCCTGTCCACGCTCGCGGTCGCGGTGGGGGAGGAGCGCGAGACCGTGGAGGAGGTCGCCGAGCCCTTCCTCGTCCGCGAGGGACTGCTCGCTCGCACCCCGCGC
This sequence comes from Streptomyces sp. NPDC003011, assembly GCF_053591515.1. NCBI lineage: Bacteria > Bacillati > Actinomycetota > Actinomycetes > Kitasatosporales > Streptomycetaceae > Streptomyces > Streptomyces sp. NPDC003011. The sequence goes on along the minus strand of NZ_JBSFTY010000052.1, from coordinate 41,183 downwards.
GGCCGGGTGGCGACGCCCGCCGCATGGGCGCATCTCGGCCTCACCCCGCCCCGCTCCGCGGCCACCGGAACCGGACAACCGGACCTGTTCGGGACGTGACGGCATCGTGACGGCGCGCGCATTGGCCGGAGCAGGAACCCCGGTGCCATGCTGAGCGTTGTTCCCTGCGCGCGGACTCGCTTAGACTCCGCCGATGCCGCCCTTGTCGGCGGTGCACAAACCCCCAACCATCAGGCCGCTCACCATCGCGGTCGCGTGAAGGAAGTACCGACCCGTGAGTCTCGTGACCCTCCTCCCGTTCATCGTGCTCATCGGGGCCATGTTCCTGATGACCCGCTCGGCCAAGAAGAAGCAACAGCAGGCCGCGCAGATGCGGAACGAAATGCAGCCCGGCAGCGGCATCCGCACCATCGGGGGCATGTACGCGACGGTGAAGGAGGTCAACGAGGACACGGTCCTCGTCGACGCCGGTCCGGGCGTCGAACTCGTCTTCGCGAAGAACGCGATCGGCGCCGTCCTGTCGGACGACGAGTACAACCGCATCGTCCACGGCGTCGAGCACGACCTGAAGTCCGACTCCGACGTCGTCCCGGACGACGCCTCCTCCCTCACCGAGACCGACGAGCCCGTCGCTGACGCTGCCGCCGCCGACGACAAGCCCGTCGACCTCGGCAAGAAGGACCCGGTCGAGGAGCCCGCCGACGTCCCGGCCACCACCGAGGCCGCCAAGGCGAAGACGGACGAGGAGCCGAAGAAGACCGACGGCGACTCCGAGGCGAAGTAACCGCACTCCAGGGCGCGCGGGCCTGCTCCGCACGCCCCGGACCCTGCGCGGCTCGCACGGGATCCCGACACCATGTCATGGCCGTCCGCCCGCCGACCTGGCGCGAGGCGGCCCGAGAGGGAGTACGAGAAGGTGGCAGCACCTAAGAGGGGCCGGAACGCGAGCGCCCAGAGCAAGCCAGGGCGCTCGCTGGCCTTCATCCTGATCGCCATCGTGGCGCTCACCGGCGGGATGTTCCTGTCCGGGCACACCACCCCGCGGCTCGGCATCGACCTCGCCGGTGGTACGAGCATCACGCTGAAAGCGGTCAGCGAGCCCGGCCAGGAATCCGCGATCAACAAGACCAACATGGACACCGCGGTCGAGATCATGAACCGCCGTGTCAACGGTCTTGGTGTCTCGGAGGCCGAAGTTCAGACCCAGGGCGAAGACAACATCATCGTCAACATCCCCAAGGGCACGAACTCCAAGGAGGCTCAGGAGCAGGTCGGCACCACCGCGAAGCTCTACTTCCGGCCGGTGCTCGCCACCGAGGTCTCCGGCGCCGCCGCCACGGCCAGCCCGTCGCCGAGCGCGTCCGGCAGCCCCTCGGGCACGGACAAGGCGACCTCGTCGTCGTCCCCCTCCAGCTCCACCACCCCGTCGGCGACCCCCACCTCGCAGGGCCGCGCGGTCACCGGCGCGCTGACGGCCGACGCCACGCCGTCCGCGAGCGGCTCCGGCTCGGCGAGCCCCTCCCCGTCCGCCTCCGCGAGCGGCGGCGCCGATGACGCGACCGGCAAGCTCCAGGCCGAGTACACCGCGCTGGACTGCACCAAGCCGACGGCCCGCGCCGACGCCGGCAAGAGCGCCAAGCCCACCGACACCACGGTGGCCTGCGGCAACTCGAGCGGCCAGTGGCAGAAGTACATTCTCGGCCCGGCCGCGGTCGACGGCACGGACGTCGACAAGGCGCAGGCCGTCTTCAACACGACGACCGCCGCCGGCTGGACCGTCAACATGGACTTCACGGACAAGGGCGGCAAGAAGTTCGCCGACATCACCGGCAAGCTGGCGCAGAGCCAGCCCCCGCAGAACCAGTTCGCGATCGTCCTCGACGGCGAGGTCGTCTCCGACCCGCGCGTCAGCCAGGCGCTGACCGGCGGCAGCGCGGAGATCTCCGGCAGTTTCACCCAGGAGGAGGCGCAGAGCCTCGCCAACATGCTGTCGTACGGCGCCCTGCCGCTGTCCTTCAGGGAGGAGAGCGTCACCACGGTGACCGCCGCCCTGGGCGGTGACCAGCTGCACGCCGGCCTGGTCGCCGGCGCGATCGGCCTCGCGCTGGTCGTCCTGTACCTGCTGGTCTACTACCGCGGCCTGTCGTTCATCGCCGTCGCCTCGCTGCTGGTCTCCGCGGCCCTCACCTACGTGATCATGGCGTTGCTCGGCCCGGCCATCAACTTCGCGCTCAACCTGCCGGCCGTCTGCGGCGCCATCGTCGCGATCGGCATCACGGCGGACTCGTTCATCGTGTACTTCGAACGGGTCCGGGACGAGATCCGCGAGGGCCGCTCGCTGCGTCCCGCCGTCGAGCGGGCCTGGCCGCGTGCCCGGCGCACCATCCTGGTCTCCGACTTCGTGTCGTTCCTCGCCGCGGCGGTGCTCTTCGTCGTCACCGTCGGCAAGGTCCAGGGCTTCGCGTTCACGCTCGGCCTGACCACCGTGCTCGACGTGGTGGTGGTCTTCCTCTTCACCAAGCCGCTGCTGACGCTGATGGCCCGCCGCAAGTTCTTCGCGAGCGGTCACAAGTGGTCGGGCCTGGACCCGAAGAGCCTGGGTGCCAAGCCGCCGCTGCGTCGCACCCCCCGTCCCGCCCATTCCGCCGCTGGCCCTGTCGACCCGAAGGAGGCGTGAGAGATGTCGAAGCTCGGCAACCTCGGCGCCCGACTGCACCGTGGCGAGGTCGGCTACGACTTCGTCAAGAACCGCAAGATCTGGTACGGCATCTCCATCCTGATCACCATCACGGCCATCGTCGGCCTGGCGGTGCGCGGCCTGAACATGGGCATCGACTTCCAGGGCGGCGCCGTCTTCACCACCCCGAAGGACACGGCCGTCTCGGTCTCCCAGGCCGAGAGGTACGCGGAAGAGGCGTCCGGTCACGACGCGATCGTGCAGAAGCTCGGCAACGGCAGCCTGCGCATCCAGATCGCCGGCATCGACACCGGCACGTCCAACCAGATCAAGGAAGACCTCGCCAAGGACCTGAAGGTCGACGCGGAGAACATCAACGCCGACCTGATCGGCCCCAGCTGGGGTGACCAGATCGCCAACAAGGCCTGGCAGGGTCTCGGCATCTTCCTGGTCCTCGTCGTGATCTACCTGGCGATCGCCTTCGAATGGCGCATGGCGATCGCCGCGTTCGTCGCGCTGATCCACGACATCACCATCACGGTCGGCATCTACGCCCTCGTCGGCTTCGAGGTCACGCCCGGCACGGTGATCGGTCTGCTGACGATCCTCGGTTACTCGCTCTACGACACGGTCGTCGTCTTCGACAGCCTCAAGGAACAGACCAGGGACATCACCAAACAGACCCGCTGGACCTACAGCGACATCGCCAACCGGTCGATCAACAGCACCCTGGTCCGCTCCATCAACACCACCGTGGTGGCGCTGCTGCCGGTGGCGGGCCTGCTGTTCATCGGCGGCGGTGTCCTCGGCGCCGGCATGCTGAACGACATCTCGCTGTCGCTGTTCGTCGGTCTCGCGGCCGGTGCGTACTCCTCGATCTTCATCGCCACGCCGCTCGTCGCCGACCTCAAGGAACTCGAGCCGCAGATGAAGGCCCTGAAGAAGCGCGTCAAGGCCAAGCGGGCCCAGGCCGCCGCGAAGGGCGAGTCCCTGGACGCCCCGGTCGCCGACGAGGAGCCGTACGACGACGAGCCCGAGGACGCGGCCCCCGCGGTCGTCGGCCCCCGCAACCAGCCCCCGTCCCGCAACCGCGGCCGCGGCCGGCCCTCGGGCAAGCGCCGGTGACCGGCGTCGAGGAGCTGCTGCTCAGCCGGATCCGTGACGTGGCCGACTACCCGGAGCCGGGCGTGGTGTTCAAGGACATCACCCCGCTCCTGGCGGACCCGGCGGCGTTCACCGCGCTCACCGACGCCCTCGCTCAGATCGCCGCGAACACCGGCGCCACGAAGATCGTCGGCCTGGAGGCCCGCGGCTTCATCCTCGGCGCCCCGGTCGCGGTCCGCGCGGGCCTCGGCTTCATCCCCGTACGCAAGGCGGGCAAGCTCCCCGGAGCGACGCTCAGCCAGGCGTACGACCTGGAGTACGGCTCAGCCGAGATCGAGGTGCACGCCGAGGACCTGAGCGCCGACGACCGGGTACTGATCGTCGACGACGTCCTCGCCACCGGCGGCACCGCCGAGGCGTCGATCCAGCTCGTCCGTCGCGCGGGCGCCGAGGTCGCGGGCCTCGCCGTCCTGATGGAGCTGGGTTTCCTGGGCGGCCGGGGGCGCCTGGAACCGGCCATGGCCGGCGCCCCGCTGGAGGCGCTGCTCACGGTCTGAGCGCAGGTGGGCGCCACACAGCCACCGCAGCACACCGCAGCACACCGCAGGGGCGGACCCGGAGGAATCCGGCGTCCGCCCCTCGCGTTGCACAAGTAGACGGCCCTCACAGTGGCCGAAGGCGATCCTGGGGCGCAGGATCGCTACCATGGGGTTTCCGGAGCCTGACCGGGGGACCCGGATCGCGCACGAGGAGTCCTCTTGCCAGACGAGGCCCAGCCACTCACCGCCGCTAAGCCCGAGCCCGCCTCGGCGCCCGCGGCGAAGCCCGCGCCGAGCACGCCGCAGGCGAAGAACGACTCTCGCGGGCCGGTCCAGCACGCCCAGTCCGCGGCTGTCGACAAGCCGGCTGAGCAGCAGCGCCCCAAGCCCCTCCCGGCCGAGCGCCCCGCGAACCCGCCCGCGGCCCGCTCGTCCGCCGGCCAGCCCGCCTCTGCCCCCGCCCGCTCCGGCTCCTCCAACCGTGTCCGCGCCCGCCTCGCCCGCCTCGGTGTCCAGCGCTCCAACCCGTACAACCCGGTCCTGGAGCCGCTGCTGCGGATCGTGCGCAGCAACGACACGAAGATCGAGACGGCGACGCTGCGGCAGATCGAGCAGGCCTACCAGGTCGCCGAGCGCTGGCACCGCGGCCAGAAGCGCAAGAGCGGCGACCCGTACATCACGCACCCGCTCGCGGTGACCACGATCCTCGCCGAGCTGGGCATGGATCCGGCCACGCTGATGGCCGGCCTCCTGCACGACACCGTCGAGGACACCGAGTACGGCCTCGACCAGCTCCGCCGCGACTTCGGCGACCAGGTCGCCCTGCTCGTCGACGGCGTCACCAAGCTGGACAAGGTCAAGTTCGGCGAGGCCGCGCAGGCCGAGACCGTGCGCAAGATGGTCGTCGCGATGGCCAAGGACCCCCGCGTCCTGGTCATCAAGCTCGCCGACCGCCTGCACAACATGCGCACCATGCGCTACCTCAAGCGCGAGAAGCAGGAGAAGAAGGCGCGCGAGACCCTGGAGATCTACGCGCCGCTCGCCCACCGGCTGGGCATGAACACCATCAAGTGGGAGCTGGAGGACCTCGCCTTCGCGATCCTCTACCCCAAGATGTACGACGAGATCGTCCGCCTCGTCGCCGAGCGGGCCCCCAAGCGCGACGAGTACCTCGCCATAGTGACCGACGAGGTCCAGTCCGACCTGCGCGCGGCCCGCATCAAGGCGACCGTCACCGGCCGCCCGAAGCACTACTACAGCGTCTACCAGAAGATGATCGTCCGCGGCCGGGACTTCGCGGAGATCTACGACCTGGTGGGCATCCGCGTCCTCGTGGACACCGTCCGCGACTGCTACGCGGCCCTCGGCACCGTGCACGCGCGATGGAACCCGGTCCCCGGCCGGTTCAAGGACTACATCGCGATGCCCAAGTTCAACATGTACCAGTCGCTGCACACGACGGTCATCGGCCCCAACGGCAAGCCGGTCGAACTCCAGATCCGCACGTTCGACATGCACCGCCGCGCCGAGTACGGCATCGCCGCGCACTGGAAGTACAAGCAGGAGGCCGTCGCCGGCACCTCCAAGGTGCGTTCGGACCAGCCGAGGACCACCGGCAAGGACGACCACCTCAACGACATGGCGTGGCTGCGCCAGCTCCTGGACTGGCAGAAGGAGACGGAGGACCCCGGCGAGTTCCTGGAGTCCCTGCGCTTCGACCTCTCGCGCAACGAGGTCTTCGTCTTCACCCCGAAGGGCGACGTGATAGCGCTGCCGGCCGGCGCCACCCCCGTCGACTTCTCCTACGCCGTGCACACCGAGGTGGGCCACCGCACCATAGGCGCCCGCGTCAACGGCCGTCTCGTACCGCTGGAGTCGACCCTCGACAACGGTGACCTGGTGGAGGTCTTCACCTCCAAGGCGGCCGGCGCCGGACCGTCCCGGGACTGGCTGGGCTTCGTCAAGTCGCCGCGCGCCCGCAACAAGATCCGGGCGTGGTTCTCCAAGGAGCGCCGCGACGAGGCGATCGAGCAGGGCAAGGACGCCATCGTCCGCGCGATGCGCAAGCAGAACCTGCCGATCCAGCGCATCCTGACCGGTGACTCCCTCGTCACGCTCGCGCACGAGATGCGCTACTCGGACATCTCCGCCCTGTACGCGGCGATCGGCGAGGGCCATGTCTCCGCGCAGAACATCGTGCAGAAGCTCGTCCAGGCGCTCGGCGGCGAGGAGGCGGCCACCGAGGAGATCGACGAGTCGGTCCCCCCGGCCCGCGGCCGCAGCCGCAAGCGCCGCACCAGCACCGATCCCGGCGTGGTCGTCAAGGGCGTCGACGACGTGTGGGTCAAGCTGGCCCGCTGCTGTACGCCCGTGCCCGGTGACCCGATCATGGGCTTCGTCACCCGCGGCAGTGGCGTATCGGTGCACCGCAACGACTGCGTGAACGTGGACTCGCTGTCCCGCGAGCCCGAGCGCATCCTGGAGGTCGAGTGGGCGCCCACCCAGTCCTCGGTCTTCCTGGTCGCCATCCAGGTGGAGGCGCTGGACCGCTCCCGGCTCCTGTCGGACGTCACCCGGGTCCTGTCCGACCAGCACGTCAACATCCTCTCCGCGGCCGTCCAGACCTCCCGTGACCGCGTGGCGACCTCCCGCTTCACCTTCGAGATGGGCGACCCCAAGCACCTCGGGCACGTCCTGAAGGCGGTCAGGGGCGTCGAGGGCGTGTACGACGTGTACCGGGTGACGTCGGCGCGCAGCCGGTCGTAGCCGCGCATACGACGAAGGGGCTCCCGTACCGCGCGTACGGGAGCCCCTCTGCGTGATCCGGGATGCCCGGCTAGCCGCCGAATTCCTGCAGACCCTTGAGCGCCTGGTCCAGGAGCGCCTGGCGGCCCTCCAGTTCGCGCTCCAGCTTGTCGGCCCTGGCGTTGTTGCCCTGGGCGCGCGCCTGCTCGATCTGGCCCTTCAGCTTGTCCACGGCCGCCTGGAGCTGGCCGGTCAGACCCTCGGCCCGCGCGCGGGCCTCCGGGTTGGTCCGGCGCCACTCGGTCTCCTCGGCCTCCTGGAGGGCCCGCTCGACGGCGTGCATCCGGCCCTCGACCTTCGGCCGGGCGTCGCGGGGCACGTGGCCGATGGCCTCCCAGCGCTCGTTGAGCGAGCGGAACGCGGCGCGGGCGGCCTTCAGGTCCGCGATCGGCAGGAGCTTCTCGGCCTCCTCGGCCAGTTCCTCCTTGAGCTTCAGGTTCTCCGACTGCTCGGCGTCCCGCTCGGCGAAGACCGAGCTGCGGGCGGCGAAGAAGACGTCCTGGGCGCCGCGGAAGCGGTTCCACAGGTCGTCCTCGTGCTCGCGCTGGGCGCGGCCCGCGGCCTTCCACTCCGTCATCAGGTCGCGGTAGCGCGCGGCCGTCGGACCCCAGTCGGTCGAGCCGGACAGCGACTCGGCCTCGGCGACCAGCCGCTCCTTGGTCCGGCGGGCGTCCTCGCGCTGCGCGTCCAGCGACGCGAAGTGGGCCTTGCGGCGCTTGGAGAACGCCGAGCGGGCGTGCGAGAAGCGGTGCCACAGCTCGTCGTCCGACTTGCGGTCCAGGCGGGGCAGCCCCTTCCAGGTGTCCACCAGGGCCCGCAGCCGCTCACCGGCCGCCCGCCACTGGTCGGACTGTGCGAGCTCCTCCGCCTCGACGACCAGCGCCTCCTTGGCGTGCCGCGCCTCGTCCGACTGCTTGGCCCGCTGGGCCTTGCGCTCCTCGCGGCGCTTCTCGACCGTCTCCACGAGCGTGTCCAGCCGGGTCCGCAGGGCGTCCAGGTCGCCGACCGCGTGGTGCGCGTCGACCTGCTCGCGGATGTGGTCGATGGCGGCGTGGGCGTCCTTCGCGGACAGGTCGGTGGTCTTCACTCGCTTCTCGAGGAGGCCGATCTCGACAACCAGGCCTTCGTACTTGCGCTCGAAGTAGGCCAGCGCCTCGTCGGGGGAGCCGGCCTGCCAGGAACCGACGACCTGCTCGCCGTCGGCCGTACGCACGTACACGGTCCCCGTCTCGTCGACGCGTCCCCACGGGTCGCTGCTCACAGCGCCTCCTCCACATGATGCCTGCGCAGGGCGCCTGCGCCCCCGGGCATCGTCCACAGTTTCGTCACGGCCAACATAGGCGACCGGCGGGTTGCCTGTCCGCATCCCGCGCGACCGAAATTACGCAGCTGGCGGTCAGGATTTGGTGACAGTTGCCTTGTTGATCACGACGGTCGCATGGGGTGCCGTATTGCCCGTCGTGGGGTCGGCCGCCTGGGCGCCCGCGGCGGCGATCTTCTTGAGGACCTTCATGCCGGAATCGGACACCGTGCCGAACGGTGTGTAGCTGGGCGGAAGCTGACTGTCCTGGTAGACGAGGAAGAACTGGCTGCCGCCGCTGTTCGGCTGGCCGGTGTTCGCCATCGCGACCGTGCCCGCCGGGTAGATGTTGCTCTTGAGGCTTTTGTCCTTCAGGTTCTCGTCCGGGATCGTATAGCCGGGGCCCCCGCTGCCGCTGCCCGTCGGGTCGCCGCACTGCAGCACGTAGATGCCCTCGGTGGTGAGCCGGTGGCACTTGGTGTGGTCGAAGAAGCCCTTGCCCGCGAGGAAGTCGAAGGAGTTCACGGTGTGCGGCGCCGCCGACGTCTTCAGCGCGACGTCTATCTCGCCGCAGGTCGTGGCGAGCCGCATCGTGTACGTGGCCGACTTGTCGATGGTCATCGCCGGCTCCTTCTTCCAGGTCGCCGTCTTGGCCTTGCCGGCCGCGGGCTTCTCGCACGGGTCCGGCGCCTTGCTGCTCGCCGCCGCGCTCGGGCTCGTCTCGGAGCCCGCGTTGGCCTTGTCGTCGTCGTCCTTGAGGGTGCCGGTCGTGTACAGCGCGAGACTGCCCACCAGGATCACGCCGAGCACCGACGCGATCACCGAGTTGCGCATGCGCGCCTTGCGCCGCGCGGACGTGCGCCGCTGCTGCTGCCGCAAGAACTTCTCCCGGGCGAGCTGACGCTTCCGCTGTTCCTGGGTGACCACCGGATCTTCTCCTCATGCGTCTCGTACGTCGACTGGGACGCGTGCGTCTTGTGAGCCGACCGCCTGCGTGTGCCCCGTACCGTATATGGGTTAGCTGAGGAATCGGCAGCGCCGGTAGGCTCTGACCACAGGCGTAACCGCTTCGAAGCCCACCCGAATCGACACAACGAAGGACGATCGTGCTCATTGCCGGGTTCCCCGCCGGGGCCTGGGGGACGAACTGTTATCTCGTCGCCCCCGCCGCCGGTGAGGAGTGCGTGATCATCGACCCGGGCCACCAGGCGGCCCCAGGCGTCGAGGAAACGCTGAAGAAGCATCGGCTCAAGCCCGTCGCCGTCGTCCTCACCCACGGTCACCTCGACCACGTGGCCTCGGTCGTCCCGGTGTGCGGCGCGCACGACGTACCGGCCTGGATCCACCCCCAGGACCGGTACATGATGAGCGACCCCGAGAAGGCGCTCGGCCGGTCCATCGGGATGCCGCTGATGGGCGAGCTGACCGTGGGGGAGCCGGACGACGTCCGCGAGCTGACCGACGGCGTGCGGCTGGACCTCGCCGGTCTGGAGTTCTCCGTCGCGCACGCGCCGGGCCATACCAAGGGGTCGGTGACCTTCCGGATGCCCGAGGCGGCGGACATTCCGCCGGTCTTCTTCTCGGGCGACCTGCTGTTCGCCGGCTCCGTCGGACGCACCGACCTGCCCGGCGGTGACATGGCCGAGATGCTCGACTCGCTGGCCCGTGTGTGCCTGCCGCTCGACGACTCGACCGTGGTGCTGTCCGGCCACGGCCCCCAGACGACCATCGGCCAGGAGCGTGCCACCAACCCGTATCTGCGCCAGGTGGCCGCCGGCCGCCAGGATCGCGACACGCGTGTGGACACCCCTCCCCGACGAGGAATGTGACGAGAGACTTCCCGTGAGCACCTTCAAGGCCCCCAAGGGCACGTACGACCTGATCCCGCCGGACTCCGCGCGGTTCCTCGCGGTCCGCGAGGCGATCGCCGCGCCGCTGCGCACCTCCGGCTACGGCTACATCGAGACGCCGGGCTTCGAGAACGTCGAGCTCTTCGCGCGCGGGGTCGGTGAGTCCACCGACATCGTGACGAAGGAGATGTACGCCTTCGAGACCAAGGGCGGCGACCGGCTGGCCCTGCGCCCCGAGGGCACGGCCTCCGTGCTGCGCGCCGCGCTGGAGGCCGGCCTGCACAGGGCCGGCAACCTCCCGGTCAAGCTCTGGTACTCGGGCTCGTACTACCGCTACGAGCGTCCCCAGAAGGGCCGTTACCGCCACTTCTCCCAGGTCGGCGCCGAGGCGATCGGCGCGGAGGACCCCGCGCTGGACGCCGAACTGATCATCCTGGCCGACCAGGCGTACCGCTCGCTGGGTCTGCGCAACTTCCGGATCCTGCTGAACTCCCTGGGTGACAAGGAGTGCCGTCCGGTGTACCGGGAGGCGCTGCAGACCTTCCTGCGGGGCCTGGACCTCGACGAGGAGACGCTGCGCCGCGCGGAGATCAACCCGCTGCGCGTCCTGGACGACAAGCGCCCCGACATCCAGAAGCAGCTGACGGACGCCCCGCTGCTGCGCGACTACCTCTGCGACGCCTGCAAGGCGTACCACGAGGAGGTGCGCGAGCTGATCACGGCGGCGGGCGTCTCCTTCGAGGACGACCCGAAGCTGGTGCGCGGCCTGGACTACTACACCCGTACGACGTTCGAGTTCGTCCACGACGGTCTGGGCTCCCAGTCCGCGGTGGGCGGCGGTGGCCGTTACGACGGTCTGTCCGAGATGATCGGCGGACCCGCGCTGCCGTCCGTCGGCTGGGCACTGGGCGTCGACCGTACGATGCTCGCCCTGGAGGCGGAGGGCGTCGAGCTCGAACTCCCGGCCGCGACCAGTGTGTTCGCGGTGCCGCTGGGGGAGGAGGCCCGGCGCGTGCTGTTCGCGAAGGTCACCGAGCTGCGCAAGAACGGCATCGCGGCGGACTTCTCGTACGGCGGCAAGGGGCTCAAGGGCGCGATGAAGAACGCCAACCGCAGTGGCGCCCGTTACGCGATCGTCGCCGGTGAGCGCGACCTCGCCGAGGGGGTCGTCCAGCTCAAGGACATGGAGTCCGGCGAGCAGACGGCGATCGGCGTGAACGAGATCGTGGCGGAACTGGAGTCACGGCTGGGCTGAGGCGGGACTTCCCTCGCCCCCGCCGCCCTCACCCTTCCCGTCCCTGGGGGCTGCCGCCCCCAGACTCCCGCTTCGGGCCCGAAAGGCCCTCGTCCTCAAACGCCGGACGGGCTGAAAATCAGCCCGCCCGGCGTTCGAAGAGCGGGGGCCGGGGGCGGAGCCCCAGGCAATTTCAGCCCCTCCGGCGTTTGAGGAGCGGGGGCGCGGGGCGGAGCCCCCGAGGTCGGGAACGGGAAGGGGCGGCGGGGGCGGAACACCTCAGTCCAGCAAACCGTGCCGCATCGCGCTCGTCACCGCCGCCGTCCGGTCGTCCACGCCCAACTTGCCGAAGACGCGCAGGAGATGGGTCTTCACGGTCGACTCCCCGATGAACAGCCGGCGCCCGATCTCCGCGTTCGTGCACCCCTCCGCCACCAGCCGCAGCACCGCCGTCTCCCGCTCCGAGAGACGGGGCCGCTCCGGCCTGCTCCGCAACCGGTCGACCAGCCGGGCGGCGACGGAGGGGGCCAGCACGGTCTCACCGCGGGCGGCGGCCCGTACCGCCTCGGCCAGTTCGCCGCGCGGCAGGTCCTTCAGCAGATAGCCCGCTGCCCCCGCCTCCACCGCCCGCAGGATGTCCCGGTCCGTCTCGTACGTCGTCAGGACGATCACCCGGCAGGGCAGCCCCGCCTCGCTCATCCGCACGATCGAGTCCACGCCCCCGCCGCCCGGCATCCGCAGGTCCATCAGCACGATGTCGGGCCGCAGTTGTGCCGCCATCGCCTCCGCCTGCGGCCCACTGGACGCGTCGGCGACCACCTCCAGGTCCGGCTCGGCACTGAGCATCGCCCGCAGCCCCTCCCGTACGACGGGATGGTCGTCGGCCAGGATGATCCGGATCACCACGCGCTCCTCGGGGGCGGTACGGGCAGGCGGACGGTCACCGTCGTACCGTCGCCGGGGGCGCTGCGCACCTGAGCCGTCCCGCCGGCCTCGGTGGCCCGGGCCCGCAGTCCCGCCAGACCGTAGCCGCCCGTGAGGGTCTCCGGGTCGAAGCCGCGGCCGTCGTCCCGTACGGACACGGTCAGGTTCTCGTCGGCGTACGTCAGGCAGATGCCCACCGCGGTCGGACTCCCCGCGTGCCTGCGGGAGTTGGCCAGCGCCTCCTGGCAGGTGCGCAGGGCCACCACTTCGGCGCCGGCGGGCAGCGGACGCACGGAACCGCTCACGTCCAGCGTCGCCTCGTGGCGCGCGGCGAGCCGGCGCAGCGCGTCCGGCAGGGAGGCCCCGGCGAGATCGACGGGCGCGCCCCCGGCGACCAGGGCCCGCGCCTCGGCGAGGTTCTGCCGGGCCGTCTCGTCCATCAGGGCGAGATGCCGACGGGCCCGCGGCACGTCGTGGTCGAGTTCCGCCTCGACGGCCTGGACCAGCATCAGCAGGCTGGTGAAGCCCTGCGCGAGCGTGTCGTGGATCTCCCGGGCCATCCGCTCCCGCTCGGCCAGCGCGCCGCGCTCGGCCGACAGCCGGGACACCTCGTGACGGCTCGCGTCCAGCTCCGCGATCAGCGCGGCCCGCTCCTGGCTCTGCTCGATGATCCGGATGACCCAGCTGCCGACGGCCACCGAGAAGACCAGGGAGACCATCGCGAACAGCCCGTTGTCGAAGAGGACCTTCTCGCTCGGCCGCCACAGCAGGGCCCAGCCCGCGACCGGCGCCAGGTTGATGACCGCGACGGCCACGAGTGCCCGCCGCATCCGCAACGTCATGAAGCACTGGGGGACCAGCGCGAAGGTGATCGCCCTCGTCTCGCCCACGAGGATCGCCGACGGCACGAACAGGGCCGTTGCCGCGAGCAGGTAGCCGAGGGCCTGCCGTTCCTCGGGCGGATCGCCCCGCAAGACGGGCCTCCCCACCCACACGAACAGGGGAACCAGGGGAACCAGCAGCGCTGCCGCGACGACCCGGACCGGCCGCCCCGGGTGGTCGGCGCCCAGTACGGACACCAGGGTCGCCAGCCAGATCAGCGCGAAGTACGTGTCCCAGATCCGGAACGACCGGGCCCAGGTGTAGGCGCCGGCGGTGTCGTCAGGATCGGTCACCCGTCGCGCCGGTCTCTCCACCGGAAGGTCAGCAGGCACAGCAGCAATCCTCCGGCGCACCACGCCCCGAGCACCAGGGCGATCCGGCCGAACTCCCAGCTCCCCGTCTGCTCCAGGACTCGCGCCGACTCCGGCAGGAACACCCCGCGCAACCCCTGGCACATCCACTTCAGCGGGAACAGCGCGCCGATGTTCAGCATCCAGTCGGGGATGGTGCCGATCGCGATGTACACCCCGGAGATGAACTGCAGCACCAGGAACGGGAGGACGACCACGGAGCTGGCGCTCTTGCCCGACTTCGGGACCGAGCTGACCGCGATCCCGAGCAGCGCGCACGCCGTCAGCCCGAGCAGGAAAATCCAGGCGAAGTCGAGCCAGCGGCCCGCGTCGGACGGAAGCTCGATGTCGTACAACGCCGTGCCGACGCCCAGCAGGATCGCGGTCTCCAGCAGACCGGTGACCAGAACCAGCCAGATCTTGCCCAGGAAGTACGCGGCCGGCGGCATCGGCGTCCCGCGCAGCCGGCGCAGCACCTTCTCGTCCCGCTCGATCGCGATGGTGACGCCGAGGGACTGGAAACTGGTCGACATGATGCCCGCCGCCATCATCGCGGGGACGTACAGCTGCGAGGCGGTGATGCCGGCGTCCGGCACGTCGTCGCTGAAGATCGACGCGAAGAGGAACAGGAACACGACCGGGAAGGCGAAGGTGAACACCACGTGGTCGCGCTGCCGGAAGAACTGCCTGATCTCCAGGGCCCCCCGCCGCAGTCCGAGGCCCCACGCGCCGGGCAGCCGCGCGGCGGACGGTTCGGTCCGGGGCGGTACGACGGTGGTGGTCATCGCGTGTCCTCCCCTGCGGTCGCCACGGGCTGTGCCGTCTGTGCCGTCTGTGCCGTCTGTGCGGGCTGTGCGGGCGACTGTCCCGTCAGCCGGAGGTAGACGTCCTCCAGCGTGGGGCGGCTCACCCGCAGCCCGGGGATCTCGCCGTCGAAGCGGCGCATCAGCTCGGCGACCGTCCGGGTGGGGGTGTCCGTGCGCTCCGCGCGCGGGGTGCCGTCCGTCCCGGTCCACTCGACGGTGGTCCCGGTGCCGTGCCGCTCCCGCAGCGCGGTCGGCTCGCCCTCGGCGACGACCCGTCCCCGGGTGACGATCGCCAGCCGGTCCGCGAGTGCCTCCGCCTCCTCCAGGTAGTGCGTGGTGAGCAGGATGGTCGTGCCCTCGTCGGACAGCTTGCGGATCAGGTCCCAGAACTGGCGCCGGGCCGCCGGGTCGAAACCGGTCGTCGGCTCGTCCAGGAGCAGCAGTTCGGGGTCGCCGATCACCCCGAGCGCCACGTCGAGACGCCGGCGCTGCCCGCCGGACAGCGCCTTGACCCGGCTGCCCGCCTTCGCCTCCAGACCGACCAGGCCGATGACCTCCTGAGGGTCCCGCGGCCTCGGGTAGTAGCGGGCGAAGTGCCGCACGCTCTCGTCGACCGTCAACTCCGCGGGCGCGGATTCGTCCTGCCAGACGATTCCGACCCGTGAGCGCCACGCGCGCGTGCCGTGCGCCGGGTCCGACCCGAGGACGGACACCTCGCCCCCGTCCCGGTCCCGGTTGCCCTGGAGGATCTCCACCGTCGTGCTCTTGCCCGCCCCGTTGGGCCCCAGCAGGCCGAACACCTCGCCCCTGCGGATGCCGAGGTCGATGCCGTCGACCGCGGTCACGTCGCCGTACCGTTTGCGCAGTCCCCGTACGTCCACCGCGAGCTCGTTCGCGTGTGTTGTCATGCGTTCGAGTCTCGGCCGGAACCGAACGCCCGGGGACGACCGGGCGTACCTTCTTATGTCCACCGAACGGTGGACAGGCGCACGGGTGCGGCAGAATGGCCCGTGCCCGAAGAAGGTCCAACTCTCAAGCAGACGGATTCCGCGTGATGAGCAAGACCACAGTCAAAGACGTCTCCACCGAGTCGGAGCCCTCGCCGGAGACCCCCTCCGCCGGGCCCCGGACGGCGGGCGGCAGCCGTGCGTTCGCCCTGCTGCTGGTGATCACCGGTGCGGCGGGTCTGCTCGCCGCGTGGGTCATCACGATCGACAAGTTCAAGCTGCTCGAAGCCAAGGTCGAGGGCACGACCTTCGTCCCCGGGTGCAGCCTGAACCCCGTCGTCTCCTGCGGCAGCGTCATGGAGAGCAAGCAGGCCGAGGCCTTCGGGTTCCCCAACCCGGTGCTCGGCCTGGTCTGCTACGGCATCGTGATCTGCGTCGGCATGAGCCTGCTCGCCCGGGCCCGCTTCCCGCGCTGGTACTGGCTGACCTTCAACTTCGGCACGCTCTTCGGTGTCGGCTTCTGCACCTGGCTGCAGTTCCAGTCGCTGTACCGGATCGGCGCCCTGTGCCTGTGGTGCTCCCTGGCCTGGGTCGCGACGCTCGTCATGTTCTGGTACGTGACGTCGTTCAACGTCCGCAACGGCTTCCTGCCCGCCCCGCAGTGGCTGAAGAGCTTCTTCGGCGAGTTCACCTGGGTGCTCCCGGTGCTGCACACCGGCGTCATCGGCATCCTGATCATGACCCGCTGGTGGGACTTCTGGACCAGCTGACGGCCCGCGGTCACGGGCCGTGGGGCGGTCCCGGCCGGGTTGTCAGTGGGGTGACATAGGGTTTTGGGTGTGGAGCCCGACCTGTTCACCGCCGCAGCAGAAGAACGTCAGGAGAAGGACCCGGCCGCCAGTCCGCTGGCCGTCCGGATGCGTCCGCGCACCCTCGACGAGGTCGTGGGACAGCAGCATTTGCTGAAGCCGGGCTCACCCCTGCGCAGACTGGTCGGCGAGAGCGCGGGCGGCCCGGCCGGACCGTCCTCGGTGATCCTCTGGGGCCCGCCCGGCACGGGCAAGACGACGCTGGCGTACGTCGTCTCCAAGGCCACCGACAAGCGCTTCGTGGAGCTGTCGGCGATCACCGCCGGCGTCAAGGAGGTCCGCGCGGTCATCGAGGGGGCCCGCCGCGCCACCGGCGGCTATGGCAAGGAGACCGTCCTCTTCCTCGACGAGATCCACCGCTTCAGCAAGGCCCAGCAGGACTCGCTGCTCCCGGCCGTCGAGAACCGCTGGGTGACACTCATCGCCGCGACGACGGAGAACCCGTACTTCTCGGTGATCTCCCCGCTGCTGTCCCGCTCCCTCCTGCTCACCCTGGAATCCCTCACCGACGACGACCTGCGCGGACTCCTGCACCGGGCCCTCACCGACGAACGCGGTCTCAAGGGCGCCGTCACCCTCCCCGCGGACACCGAGGAGCACCTGCTGCGGATCGCCGGCGGTGACGCCCGCCGCGCCCTGACCGCCCTGGAGGCGGCCGCCGGAGCCGCCCTCGACAAGGGCGAGGCGGAGGTCGCCCTGCAGACACTGGAGGAGACGGTCGACCGGGCGGCCGTGACGTACGACCGCGACGGCGACCAGCACTACGACGTGGCCAGCGCCCTGATCAAGTCCATCCGAGGCTCCGACGTCGACGCCGCCCTGCACTACCTGGCTCGCATGATCGAGGCCGGCGAGGACCCCCGCTTCATCGCCCGCCGCCTGATGATCTCCGCCAGCGAGGACATCGGCCTCGCCGACCCGAACGCCCTGCCGATCGCGGTCGCCGCCGCCCAGGCCGTCGCCATGATCGGCTTCCCCGAGGCCGCCCTCACCCTCAGCCACGTCACCATCGCCCTCGCCCTGGCCCCCAAGTCGAACGCGGCGACCACCGCGATCGGCGCCGCCATGGAGGACGTACGCAAGGGACTGGCCGGGCCCGTCCCGCCGCACCTGCGCGACGGGCACTACAAGGGCGCCGCCAAGCTCGGACACGCGCAGGGGTACGTGTACCCGCACGACGTGCCCGAGGGCATCGCCGCCCAGCAGTACGCGCCGGACGCCATCAAGGACCGCGCGTACTACACCCCCACCCGGCACGGAGCCGAGGCCCGGTACGCGGACGCCGTGGAGTGGACCCGCGCCCGCCTCGGTCGCAAGCGGTCCTGAGCACCCTGTAGACTCGCCCGAAGTGCTGCGTCCCGTGTCCGGACCTCCGCAAGGAGAACCGGCACCACCAGAACGGGACATCCAGCCGGAGATCCTCCCCCCGGGGAAGGATCTCCAGGAGCGTCGCGCACCGTCGAACGGTGTCGCGGGCAGCCCACCACCACCCGGAGTTCCGGGACAGGTCGGTGGGCCACTCGCGTGCTGCACGTTGTGCCCAGACCAGGGAGCGGCTGCCCGACAGGTCCGTAGGACAGGACCCGGTGGGTTTCCCCGGCTGCGGATGCGACCTCCCCTAACCCTGGTGAAGCCGTATTCGCATCAGAGACACGAGGTGTTTGGTTCATGCCGAACCAGTCCCGCCCCAAGGTCAAGAAGTCGCGTGCCCTCGGTATCGCGCTGACCCCGAAGGCCGTCAAGTACTTCGAGGCCCGTCCCTACCCGCCGGGTGAGCACGGCCGTGGCCGCAAGCAGAACTCGGACTACAAGGTCCGTCTGCTGGAGAAGCAGCGTCTGCGCGCGCAGTACGACGTGTCCGAGCGCCAGCTCGTCCGCGCCTACGAGCGTGCCTCCAAGGTCCAGGGCAAGACCGGTGAGGCCCTGATCATCGAGCTCGAGCGCCGTCTCGACGCGCTGGTCCTGCGTTCGGGCATCGCCCGCACGATCTACCAGGCCCGCCAGATGGTCGTCCACGGCCACATCGAGGTCAACGGCCAGAAGGTCGACAAGCCGTCCTTCCGCGTCCGTCCCGACGACGTCGTGATGGTCCGTGAGCGCAGCCGCGAGAAGACCCTGTTCTCGATCGCCCGCGAGGGCGGCTTCGCCCCCGACGGCGAGACCCCGCGCTACCTCCAGGTGAACCTCCGCGCCCTGGCCTTCCGCCTGGACCGCGAGCCGAACCGCAAGGAGATCCCGGTGATCTGCGACGAGCAGCTCGTCGTCGAGTACTACGCCCGCTGATCCTCCGGCGGACAGCACCCCGCACGTCAGCCCGCCGTCTCCCCGCCCTTCCGGGTGGGTGAGGCGGCGGGCTCGTGCGTGTCCGGGGACGCCGTCGCCGGCCGGCCGGGACCGCGCGGCCCCGGCAGCGCCTCCAGCGGCTCGGGCCCGCCACGCCGCAGCGCATGGGCCACCGCCTCGCCCTCTCCCGCGCCCCAGCGACCACCCCTGCCGTGCGCACTCCTCGTACCGCTCGTCGCCCAGGTGGTCCCGGGCCGCCCTCTCGCACAGCGGCAGGCCCACCGACGGCCACATCGCCCCCGCCGCCCCTTGCAGCACCGCGGCCTCCGCCGGGTCGCCCTCGGTGGCCGTGACCAGGGCCGGCAGCTCGATCGACAGCACCGAGCCGAGCAGGTCGCGAAAGGCGTGGGCCCCGTCCAGGCAGTCCGTGAGCAGCTCGCGGGCGCGGGCCGGCTCACCCCCGCTCCAGGCGGCGTAGGCCAGGACGTACAGCGCGTATCCCCGCGCCCGTCGTTCGCCGTGGTCCTGGCAGACCCGGCGGACGTCCTCGCACAGCCGCACCGCGTCCGGCAGATCGTCCTGGAACGCCCGGGCCATGGCGAGCTCCACCTGGCCCGTCAGCACCTCGCTGTTGAGCTCGCCGATCTCCCGGTAGCGCTCCAGCGCCGTGCGCAGCAGCGTCTCCGCGCGCGCCACGTCGTCCGTCACCAGGGCCGGACAGCCGGTGCGGTGCTCCGCGTACGCCTCCCGGCGGCACTCGCGACCCGCTCCGCCGCCGTGCGGCACTCCTCCAGCGCGGCCAGCGCGGCACTGAACCATATGCAGTCCGTACGATCGCTCCGCGCGACCCGGCCGCCCTCGGACGGTAATCCGGTACGGAGCCCCACCCCCGGCGCGATAGGCTCGGTGCACGACTTTTTCGATCTGCAGGCACGTTTCAGGGAGCGGGTGCACACAGTGTCCGGTGGAGAGGTGGCCGGGATCCTGGTGGCCGTCTTCTGGGCGATCCTGGTGTCCTTCCTCGCCGTCGCGCTGGCGAGGCTGGCCCAGACGCTCAGGGCGACCACCAAGCTCGTGGCGGACGTGACCGATCAGGCCGTCCCGCTGCTGGCCGACGCCTCCTCGGCGGTGCGCTCCGCGCAGACCCAGATCGACCGGGTCGACGCGATCGCGTCGGACGTCCAGGAGGTCACGTCGAACGCCTCGGCGCTCTCGACCACCGTCGCCTCCACCTTCGGCGGCCCCCTGGTCAAGGTCGCCGCCTTCGGCTACGGCGTGCGCCAGGCCCTCGGCGGCCGCAAGGACGACGACGTACCCGCCAAAGCACCCCGGCGTACGGTGATCGTGGGCCGCACGGTCTCTCGGCGGGACAAGCGAGACCTCCGTAAAAAGAAGGACTGAGAGCCAGCGATGTTCCGCCGTACCTTCTGGTTCAGCACAGGCGTCGCCGCCGGTGTGTGGGCCACCACCAAGGTCAACCGCAAGCTGAAGCAGCTGACGCCCGAGAACCTGGCCGCGAGCGCGGCGAACAAGGCGATCGAGGCCGGTCACCGGCTCAAGGACCGCGCGGTGGGCTTCGCGCTCGACGTCCGGGACAACATGGCGCAGCGGGAGGAGGAACTGGGCGACGCGCTGGGGCTGAACGCCTCCGTCGACCACGAACTCCCCGCGCCCCGGCGGTACACCGCCATCGAGAACAGCAACACCCCGAAGTCCGTCGACAACGACAGGACGACGTACTCGCACAACCGGAATGAGGACCACTGATGGAGTCGGCTGAAATCCGCCGCCGCTGGTTGAGCTTCTTCGAGGAGCGCGGTCACACCGTCGTTCCTTCGGCGTCGCTCATCGCGGACGACCCGACTCTGCTGCTCGTCCCGGCCGGCATGGTGCCCTTCAAGCCGTACTTCCTGGGCGAGGTCAAGCCGCCCTTCGCGCGCGCCACCAGCGTGCAGAAGTGCGTGCGCACGCCCGACATCGAAGAGGTCGGCAAGACCACGCGCCACGGCACGTTCTTCCAGATGTGCGGCAACTTCTCCTTCGGCGACTACTTCAAGGAAGGCGCCATCACGTACGCCTGGGAGCTGCTCACCAGCCCCCAGGACAAGGGCGGTTACGGTCTCGACCCCGAGCGCCTGTGGATCACCGTCTACCTGGAGGACGACGAGGCCGAGCGCATCTGGCGCGACGTCGTCGGCGTCCCCGCCGAGCGCATCCAGCGCCTCGGCAAGAAGGACAACTACTGGTCCATGGGCGTGCCCGGCCCGTGCGGCCCGTGCTCCGAGATCAACTACGACCGCGGCCCCGAGTTCGGCGCCGAGGGCGGCCCCGCCGTCAACGACGAGCGGTACGTGGAGATCTGGAACCTGGTCTTCATGCAGTACGAGCGCGGCGAGGGCACCTCGAAGGAGGACTTCGAGATCCTCGGCGACCTGCCGAGCAAGAACATCGACACGGGCCTCGGCATGGAGCGGCTCGCCATGATTCTGCAGGGCGTGCAGAACATGTACGAGATCGACACCTCCATGGCCGTCATCAAGAAGGCCACCGAGCTGACCGGCGTCGAGTACGGCGAGGCCCACGACTCGGACGTCGCCCTGCGCGTGGTCACCGACCACATGCGCACGTCCGTGATGCTCATCGGCGACGGCGTGAGCCCCGGCAACGAGGGCCGTGGCTACGTGCTGCGCCGCATCATGCGCCGCGCCATCCGCAACATGCGCCTGCTCGGCGCCACCGGCCCGGTCGTCAACGACCTGATCGACACGGTCATCGAGATGATGGGCCAGCAGTACCCCGAGCTCGTCACGGACCGCGAGCGGATCGAGAAGGTCGCCGTCGCCGAGGAGAACGCCTTCCTCAAGACGCTGAAGGCTGGCACCAACATCCTCGACACCGCCGTCACCGAGACCAAGCAGGCCGGCGGCACCGTCCTGTCCGGCGACAAGGCCTTCCTGCTCCACGACACCTGGGGCTTCCCGATCGACCTCACCCTGGAGATGGCCGCCGAGCAGGGCCTCGCCGTGGACCAGGACGGCTTCCGCCGCCTGATGAAGGAGCAGCGGGAGCGCGCCAAGGCCGACGCCCGGTCCAAGAAGACCGGTCACGCCGACCTCGGCGCCTACCGCGAGATCGCCGACCGGGCCGGCGAGACCGAGTTCATCGGCTACACGGACACCGACGGTGAGTCGACGATCGTCGGCATCCTGGTCGACGGCCTGTCCTCGCCCGCCGCCACCGAGGGCGACGAGGTCGAGATCGTCCTCGACCGCACCCCCTTCTACGCCGAGGGCGGCGGTCAGATCGGCGACACGGGCCGCATCAAGGCCGACTCCGGTGCCGTCATCGAGGTCCGCGACTGCCAGAAGCCGGTGCCGGGCGTGTACGTCCACAAGGGCGTCGTCCAGGTCGGCGAGGTGACCGTCGGCGCGAAGGCCGAGGCCGTCATCGACGTGCGCCGCCGCACGGCCATCGCCCGCGCCCACTCGGCCACGCACCTCACCCACCAGGCCCTGCGCGACGCCCTCGGCCCGACGGCCGCCCAGGCCGGTTCCGAGAACCAGCCCGGCCGCTTCCGCTTCGACTTCGGCTCGCCGTCCGCCGTTCCGACGGCCGTGATGACCGACGTCGAGCAGAAGATCAACGAGGTGCTCGCCCGCGACCTGGACGTCCGCGCCGACGTCATGTCCATCGACGAGGCCAAGAAGCAGGGCGCCATCGCCGAGTTCGGCGAGAAATACGGCGAGCGCGTCCGCGTGGTGACCATCGGCGACTTCTCCAAGGAGCTGTGCGGCGGCACGCACGTGCACAACACCGCCCAGCTGGGCCTGGTGAAGCTGCTGGGCGAGTCGTCCATCGGCTCGGGTGTGCGCCGTATCGAGGCCCTGGTCGGGGTCGACGCCTACAACTTCCTGGCCCGGGAGCACACGGTCGTCGCCCAGCTCCAGGAGCTGATCAAGGGCCGTCCGGAGGAGCTCCCGGAGAAGGTCTCCGCCATGCTCGGCAAGCTGAAGGACGCCGAGAAGGAGATCGAGAAGTTCCGCGCCGAGAAGGTCCTCCAGGCCGCCGCCGGTCTCGCCGGGTCCGCCAAGGACGTCCGCGGGGTCGCCGTCGTCACCGGCCAGGTCCCGGACGGCACGACCGCCGACGACCTGCGCAAGCTGGTCCTGGACGTGCGCGGCCGGATCCAGGGCGGACGGGCCGCCGTGGTGGCCCTGTTCGCGGTCACCAACGGCAAGCCGCTGACGGTCATCGCCACCAACGAGGCCGCCCGCGAGCGCGGCTTGAAGGCCGGTGACCTGGTCCGTACGGCCGCCAAGACCCTCGGCGGCGGCGGTGGCGGCAAGCCGGACGTCGCCCAGGGCGGCGGCCAGAACCCGGCCGCCGTCGGCGAGGCCGTCGACGCCGTCGAGCGGCTCGTGGCGGAAACGGCCAAGTGAGCGCCGACGGACAGGCGCGCGGGGACGGCCCGGTGATGCGCCGTGGCCGTCGCCTCGCGATCGACGTCGGGGACGCCCGCATCGGGGTCGCCTCGTGCGACCCCGACGGGATCCTCGCCACGCCGGTGGAGACGGTCCCCGGCCGGGACGTCCCGGCAGCGCACCGCAGGCTGAGGCAACTGGTCGAGGAGTACGAGCCGATCGAGGTCGTCGTCGGTCTGCCCCGCTCCCTCAAGGGGGGCGAGGGCCCGGCCGCGGTCAAGGTCCGGGGCTTCGCCCAGGAACTCGCGAAGGGCATCGCGCCGGTGGCGGTGAGACTCGTCGACGAGCGGATGACGACCGTGACGGCCAGTCAGGGACTGCGCGCCTCGGGAGTGAAGTCGAAGAAGGGCAGATCGGTCATCGACCAGGCAGCGGCCGTGATCATCCTTCAGCAGGCGTTGGAATCCGAACGGGTGTCAGGTAAAGCACCCGGCGAGGGCGTCGAAGTGGTCATCTGATCGCGATACGGTAACGTTCCGCGCGATGTGGCGGCATTCGAACAGCCACCGCACAGAGAGAGGCGGGACGGGAGCCGGGCCGTGATCAGGCGCCCGCCGCCTCGCGGCTCTAGGGGATCGATGACTGAGTATGGCCGGGGCCAAGGCTCCGAACCGTGGCATCCGGAGGACCCGTTGTACGGGGACGGCGGATGGGGCGGACAGCAGGCCGAGGCGGGCCAGCAGTCCCCCTACGGCGGCCAGCCGCAGCACTATCCGGAGCAGCCGCAGCAGCCGCAGCAGCCGCAGTACGACGACGGAGGCTGGGGCGACGGCCAGCAGGCCGCATACGGTCAGGCGCAGCAGCACCAGCAGCAGTACGACCAGCAGCAGTACGAGCAGCAGCAGTACGACCAGCAGCACGGTCAGCAGGACTACGCGGCCCAGCAGCAGCAACCGCAGCAACCGCAGCAGCAACAGCAGTACGACAACAACGGCTGGACCACGGGCCCGCCCGCGCACCCCCAGTACACCGACCCGTCGGACCCGTACGGGCAGCAGGGCACGTCGTACGGCGGAGAGCAGCCCGACTACTACGGCACCCCGGACGCCTACCCGCCACCGGAGCCGCCGGCCCGCCGACGCGCCGAACCCGAGCCGCGGACCGACTGGGATCCCGGCCCCGACCAGGGCGAACACGCCTTCTTCGCGGGCGACGACGACACCGACGGCGACGAGCCGGGCGACCGCGGCGGACGCGGCGACCGGCGCGGCCGGAGCGGCAAGGAGAAGAAGCGCCGCAACGGGTGCGCCTGCCTGGTGGTCCTGCTGGTGTTCGGCGGCGGACTGGGCGGAGTCGGATATTTCGGCTACCAGTTCTATCAGAACCGCTTCGGATCGGCACCGGACTTCGCGGGCGAGGGCACGGGCGAGACGGTGTCCGTCGTCATCCCCAAGGGGGCCTTCGGGTCGACGATCGGCCAGAAGCTGAAGGACGCCGGTGTCGTCAAGAGCGTCGACGCCTTCGTCTCCGCGCAGCAGCAGAATCCCGACGGCGACAAGATCCAGGCGGGCGCCTACCTGCTGAAGAAGGAGATGTCCGCCGAGAGCGCCATCGCGATGATGCTCGACCCGAAGAGCCAGAACAACGTGCTGGTCAAGCCGGGCGAGCGCAATGCGAGTGTCTACAAGGCGATCGACGAGCAGCTCGAACTGTCGTCCGGCACGACCGCGAAGGCCGCCGAGAAGAAACTCGGGAGCCTCGGCCTTCCGGACTGGGCGAACGACAACAGCGACATCAAGGATCCGCTGGAAGGATTCCTCTACCCGGGCACCTATCCCGCCGCCAAGGGCATGAAGCCCGAGACGGTCCTGAAGGAGATGGTGAGCCAGGCCGCCAGGAAGTACGACGCGTACGGCCTGGAAGCCAAGGCCAAGGCGCTCAAGCTGGACAGCCCGCTCCAGCTCGTCACGGTCGCCAGCCTCGTCGAGGCCGAGGGCAAGACCGAGGACGACTACCGGAAGATGTCCGAGGTGATCTACAACCGTCTCGACCTCGCCAACCCCGAGACGTACGGCCTGCTGCAGTTCGACTCGACCTTCAACTACCTGAAGGGCCAGAGCAACATCGACATCAGCGAGTCGGAGATCAACAGCAACCAGGACCCGTACAACACGTACACGCAGAAGGGTCTGCCGCCCGGTCCGATCGACAACCCGGGCGAGACGGCGATGAAGGCGACGCTGAATCCGACCGACGAGGGCTGGTACTACTTCGTCGCGACCGACGGGGCGAACAAGACCGAGTTCGCCAAGACCCACGACGCCTTCCTGAAGCTCAAGGAAAAGTTCAATGAGAGCACGGGCAACTGACGTCCGCCGGGCCGCCGTGCTCGGCAAGCCCATCGCCCACTCCCTCTCCCCGGCGCTGCACCGCGCCGCCTACGCGGAACTGGGCCTCACCGGCTGGTCGTACGACCGCATCGAGCTCGACGAGGCGGCCCTGCCCGCATTCTTCGCCCAGCTCGGACCGGAGTGGGCCGGGCTGTCGGTGACCATGCCGCTGAAGCGGGCCGTCATCCCGCTGCTCGACGAGATCAGCGAGACGGCCGCCTCGGTCGGCACGGTCAACACGGTGGTGTGCGCCAAGGACGGCCGCCGCGTCGGCGACAACACCGACATCCCCGGCATGGTCGCGGCCCTCAGGGAACACGGCATCGAACAGGTCGACTCGGCGGCGATCCTCGGCGCCGGCGCCACCGCCTCCTCCGCGC
Source organism: Streptomyces sp. NPDC003011 (assembly GCF_053591515.1). Lineage (NCBI taxonomy): Bacteria > Bacillati > Actinomycetota > Actinomycetes > Kitasatosporales > Streptomycetaceae > Streptomyces > Streptomyces sp. NPDC003011. The sequence goes on along the minus strand of NZ_JBSFTY010000052.1, from coordinate 15,422 downwards.
TCGCCGCACTGGCCCGGATCTGCACCGGCGAGGTCGTCGCCTACGTCCGCAGCGAGGCCCGCGCCGCCGAGATGCGGCAGTGGGGCGAGCGGCTCGACATGGAGGTGCGGACGGCGGACTGGGCGGACGCCGCCGAGGCCCTGCGCGCCCCGCTCGTCGTCGCCACCACTCCGGCCGGTACGACCGACGCGCTGTCCTGCGCCCTGCCGGAACGGCCTGCCACCCTGTTCGACGTGCTCTACGACCCGTGGCCGACCGCGCTCGCCGCCCGCTGGTCGGCGTACGGCGGGGCGGTGGTCAGCGGGCTCGACCTGCTGGTGCACCAGGCCGTCCTCCAGGTGGAGCTGATGACCGGGCGCACACCCGCCCCGCTGGACGTGATGCGCAAGGCCGGCGAGCACGCGCTCGCGGCCCGCTAGGGGCGTGTTTCGAAAGTCCCGTCTGGCTCGCGACGCCTGGCACGGCACCTCGCCGCGTTGTCGGGATCGTCCACGTACACCCGGTACGCGGACGACCCTCCGCCTTGCGATGCACCGCACCAGACGCCGCGAGCCCCGCCCTCCGGGCCAACGACGCCACTTTCGAAACACGCCCCAGGCGCCGCCCGGTTCAGGCCGGGAACACGGTGTCCCGTCCGCCCTGTGGACCGGCGGCCGGTACCGGCGCCCGGACGTGGGAGGATCGGAGGTGGCGGGCCGGGACCGCGCACCCGGTCGCGCCGTTGCCGTACGCGAGGACGCGCGTAGGGACGGCAGTACCAGGCGCGAGCACTGAGGAGCACCGTTGAGCAGGTTGCGCTGGCTGACCGCGGGGGAGTCCCACGGTCCCGCACTCGTCGCGACGCTGGAGGGACTTCCCGCCGGCGTGCCGATCACCACGGAGATGGTGGCGGACCACCTGGCCCGGCGCCGGCTCGGCTATGGACGCGGTGCCCGCATGAAGTTCGAGCGCGACGAGATCACCTTCATCGGCGGTGTGCGGCACGGCCTCACCCTCGGCTCCCCGGTCGCGATCATGGTGGGCAACTCCGAGTGGCCGAAGTGGGAGCAGGTCATGGCGGCCGACCCCGTCGACCCCGAGATCCTGGCGGGCCTGGCCCGCAACGCCCCGCTGACCCGGCCGCGCCCCGGTCACGCCGACCTCGCCGGGATGCAGAAGTACGGCTTCGACGAGGCCCGGCCGATCCTGGAGCGGGCCTCCGCCCGGGAGACGGCGGCCCGGGTGGCGCTGGGCGCGGTGGCCCGCTCGTACCTGAAGGAGACGGCCGGCATCGAGATCGTCTCGCACGTCGTCGAGCTGGCCGCGGCGAAGGCGCCCCACGGCGTCTACCCCAAGCCCTCCGACGTCGAGAAGCTGGACGCCGACCCGGTGCGCTGCCTGGACGCGGACGCGTCGAAGGCGATGGTCGCGGAGATCGACCAGGCCCACAAGGACGGCGACACCCTGGGCGGCGTGGTCGAGGTGCTGGCGTACGGCGTGCCCGTCGGCCTCGGCTCGCACGTGCACTGGGACCGCAAGCTGGACGCGCGGCTGGCCGCCGCGCTGATGGGCATCCAGGCGATCAAGGGCGTGGAGCTGGGCGACGGCTTCGGTCTGGCGCGGGTGCCGGGCTCGCAGGCGCACGACGAGATCGTCGCCACCGACGAGGGCATCAGGCGCACCTCGGGCCGCTCCGGCGGTACCGAGGGCGGTCTGAGCACCGGCGAGCTGCTGCGGGTGCGCGCCGCGATGAAGCCGATCGCGACCGTGCCCCGGGCCCTGAAGACCGTGGACGTCGTCACCGGCGAGGCGACGGCCGCCCACCACCAGCGCTCCGACGTGTGCGCGGTCCCGGCGGCCGGCATCGTCGCCGAGGCGATGGTCGCGCTGGTCCTGGCGGACGCGGTCGCGGAGAAGTTCGGCGGCGACAGCGTGCCCGAGACCCGCCGCAACGTGCGCTCGTACCTCGAGCACCTGGCGATCCGATGAACGCGGTGCCCCTGGTCGTCCTGGTCGGTCCGATGGGTGTCGGCAAGTCCACCGTCGGACGACTGCTCGCCGAACGGCTCGGCGTGCGCTACCGGGACTCCGACGAGGACATCGTGGCCGAGCAGGGCCGGACGATCGCCGAGATCTTCGTCGACGAGGGCGAACCGGCCTTCCGCGCGATCGAGAAGCAGGCCGTCGCCAAGGCGCTCGCCGAGCACGACGGTGTCCTCGCCCTCGGCGGCGGCGCGATCCTGGACGCGGGCACGCGCGCGTCGCTCGCGGGGCAGCGCGTCGTCTACCTCTCGATGGACGTCGAGGAGGCGGTCAGGCGCACCGGCCTCAACGCGGCCCGGCCACTGCTGGCGGTCAACCCGCGCAAGCAGTGGCGCGAGCTGATGGAAGCCCGTCGTCACCTGTACGAGGGGCTTGCCACGGCTGTCGTACCGACCGACGGCCGTACGCCCGAAGAGGTCACCCAAGCCGCCCTGGACGCACTGGAGTTGAAGAACGCATGAGCGAGGCAGTCACCCGCATCCAGGTCGGCGGCACCGCGGGCAGCGAACCGTACGAGGTCCTGGTGGGCCGTCAACTGCTGGGTGAGCTCGGCGGGTTGATCGGTGACAAGGCCAAGCGGGTCGCGGTCGTCCACCCCGAGGCGCTCGCCGAGACCGGCGACGCGCTCCGCGGTGACCTGGCCGGGCAGGGTTACGAGGCCGTGGCCATCCAGGTGCCGAACGCGGAGGAGGCCAAGACCGCCGAGGTCGCCGCCTACTGCTGGAAGGCGCTCGGCCAGTCCGGGTTCACCCGCACCGACGTCATCATCGGCGTCGGCGGCGGCGCGACCACCGACCTCGCCGGGTTCGTGGCCGCGACCTGGCTGCGCGGCGTGCGCTGGATCGCGGTGCCGACCACCGTGCTGGCCATGGTGGACGCGGCCGTCGGCGGCAAGACCGGCATCAACACCGCCGAGGGCAAGAACCTCGTCGGCTCGTTCCACCCGCCGGCCGGCGTGCTGTGTGACCTGGCCGCGCTGGACTCCCTCCCGGCCAACGACTACGTCTCCGGGCTCGCCGAGATCATCAAGGCCGGCTTCATCGCCGACCCGAGGATCCTCGAACTCATCGAGGCCGACCCGGAGGCCGCCCGCACCCCGGCGGGCCCGCACACCGCCGAGCTCATCGAGCGCTCCATCCGGGTCAAGGCCGAGGTCGTCTCCTCCGACCTCAAGGAGTCGGGCCTCAGGGAGATCCTCAACTACGGCCACACGCTCGCGCACGCCATCGAGAAGAACGAGCGCTACCAGTGGCGGCACGGCGCCGCCGTCGCCGTGGGCATGCACTTCGCCGCCGAACTCGGCCGTCTCGCGGGCCGGTTGGACGACGCCACGGCCGACCGGCACCGCACGGTGCTGGAGTCGGTGGGCCTGCCGCTGCACTACCGCTACGACCAGTGGCCCAAGCTGCTGGAGAACATGAAGGTCGACAAGAAGTCCCGCGGCGACCTGCTGCGCTTCATCGTCCTGGACGGCCTGGCCAAGCCCACCGTCCTGGAGGGGCCCGACCCGGCCGTCCTCCTCGCCGCGTACGGAGAGGTGGGCCAGTAGGTCCCGCCAGCCCCCTCGGCCCGACGCGCCGTACGCCACCGGGCACTTCGGACCGCCCCCGGCCGTTTCCCCACATGACGGAGGGGGCGGTACCGTTCGAACGGAGCCTTACCCACGCCCTTTAGGCTGTGGGGGAAAGCGGGTCCGCCCCGCTGTCAGCGCCCATCGCCTGATACGAGACGGAGTGGCACCGGATGCAGCACGCAGTGGGTTCTCCGCTGCCACCGCCCCACCAGCCGGGGGGCGGACCGGCCACCGGCTGGTCGCCGGCCGCGCACCATCCGGGCCCGCACCCCCCGGGCGCACACCAGGGCCCCGCCCCCGTCCCCCCGCCGCCTCCCGCCCCGGGGTTCACCGGCGCCCCCGCGGCGCCGGTGCCCCCCACGCCTCAGCACGCCCCCGCGCCCTCGGCCCCGGACACCAGCGGCCATGTGCCGCTGCCGCCCGGCGGCCCCGTCGCCATGCCCAGCGCGCCCCCCGCCACAGCCACCCCCGACCCGGCCGGCACCACCCTCGCGGTGCTGCTCATCGGCCCCGCGGGCGCCGGCAAGACCAGCGTCGCCAAGTACTGGGCGGACCACCGCCGGGTCCCCACCGCCCACATCAGCCTCGACGACGTCCGCGAATGGGTCCGCTCCGGCTTCGCCGACCCCCAGTCCGGGTGGAACGACCACTCCGAGGCGCAGTACCGTCTGGCCCGCCGCACCTGCGGCTTCGCCGCGCGCAACTTCCTGGCCAACGGCATCTCGTGCATCCTCGACGACGCCGTCTTCCCCGACCGCCCGGTCGTCGGCCTCGGGGGCTGGAAGCGGCACGTGGGCCCGGGCCTGCTGCCGGTGGTGCTGTTGCCCGGCCTGGAGATCGTCCTGGAACGCAACGCCGAACGCGCCGGCAACCGTCGCCTCGCCGACGAGGAGGTCGCCCGAATCCACGGCCGCATGGCCGGCTGGTACGGCTCCGGCCTCCCGATCATCGACAACTCCCAGCTCGACGTCCCACAGACGGCCCAGATCCTGGACGACGTACTGGCACGATCGATCGCGAGCCCGCCGCAGTGGTGAACCGGCGGCACCAGACCCCCTCGGGGGCGCCGGCTGCCGGGCGGGCGCGATGCGCCCCAGGACCGCGGACGGCGGGCGACGGCCCGGGGCATCCCTCCTCCCCGATCGGCGCCTGCCCACTCGGCCCCACTCGGCCTCTCCCGAGCGGCGGCCCACCTGCCAAGCTCCTACGCTCGTGTCATGTCAGAGGTCTACGCCGCTCGCCGAGCCCGCCTACGGGAACGCTGCCAAGCCAGCGGCAGCGCCTCCGCGCTGGTCTCCCGCCCCGCCAACGTCCGCTACCTCGCAGGCACCGCCCCGCACGGCGCCGTTCTGCTGCTCGGCAGGACCGAGGACATGCTGCTGTGTCCCGGCCCGCCGGACGACCGCTTCGGGTACGGCCGGCCCGACGAGGCGCTGCGCGTGCAGCGGCTGTCCGGACCCGGCGCCGATCCCGCCGTCGCGGCGGCCGGCCTCGCGGTGGCGCAGACCGGTGACGCCCTCGCCGTCGAGGAGCACCACCTCACGGTCGCCCGGCACCGGGCCATCCGCTCGGTCGCACCGCGGCTGCGCCTGGCCGACCTGGGCGGCGCGGTCGAACAGCTGCGAGTGGTCAAGGACGAGGAGGAGATCTCCTGCCTGCGGATCGGCGCCGAGATCGCCGACCAGGCACTGGGCGAGCTGCTCGAATCCATCCTCGTCGGCCGCACCGAACGCCACCTCGCCCTCGAACTGGAGCGCCGCCTCGTCGACCACGGCGCCGACGGCCCCGCCTTCGCGACCTCCGTGGCCACCGGCCCGAACTCCGGCAGACGCGGCCACCGGCCCACCGACCGACGGGTCGAGGAGGGCGACTTCCTCTCCGTCTGCCTCGGCGCGACCTACCGCGGCTACCGCTGCGAGATCGGCCGCACCTTCGTCATCGGTACGTCCCCCACCGACTGGCAGATCGAGCTGTACGACCTCGTCTTCGCCGCTCAGCGCGCCGGCCGGGAGGCGCTGGCCCCGGGTGTCGCCTGCCGCGAGGTGGACCGTGCCGCACGTCAGGTGCTGGACTCCGCGGGGTACGCGGAGAGCCTCCCCGCCCTGACGGGACACGGTGTCGGACTCGAAATCGCCGAGGACCCGCAGTTGGGCCCCGCGGCCATGGGTAAACTGGACGCTTGCGTGCCGGTCACCGTCGAACCCGGGGTCCACCTCCCGGGCCGGGGCGGCGTCCGGATCGATGACACGCTCGTCGTCCGCCCCGAGGCGGACGGCGGACCCGAGCTACTCACCATCACGACCAAGGAGCTGCTCGCCCTTTAGCCAGGTGCGTGCGCCGGGGTCGTCCACGTCAGTCCAGGAGATTCCGCAACCGTGGCTTCCACGAACGACCTCAAGAACGGCATGGTGCTCAAGCTCGATGGCGGCCAGCTGTGGTCCGTCGTCGAGTTCCAGCACGTCAAGCCCGGTAAGGGCCCGGCCTTCGTGCGCACCAAGCTCAAGAACGTGCTCTCCGGCAAGGTCGTCGACAAGACCTTCAACGCCGGTGTCAAGGTCGAGACGGCCACTGTCGACAAGCGCGACATGCAGTTCTCGTACATGGACGGCGAGTACTTCGTCTTCATGGACATGGAGACCTACGACCAGCTCATGGTCGACCGGAAGGCCGTCGGCGACGCCGCGAACTTCCTGATCGAGGGCTTCACGGCCACCGTGGCGCAGCACGAGGGCGAGGTGCTCTTCGTCGAGCTGCCGGCCGCCGTCGAGCTGGTCGTCCAGGAGACCGAGCCGGGCGTGCAGGGCGACCGCTCCACCGGCGGCACCAAGCCCGCCACTCTGGAGACCGGCCACCAGATCCAGGTCCCGCTCTTCATCACCACCGGTGAGAAGATCAAGGTCGACACCCGCTCGAGCGACTACCTCGGCCGGGTGAACAGCTAACCGTGGCTGCCCGCAACACGGCCCGCAAGCGTGCCTTCCAGATCCTCTTCGAGGGCGACCAGCGAGACGCGGACGTCCTGACGGTCCTCGCGGACTGGATCCGGCTCTCCCGGGACGACACCCGGCAGCCCCCGGTGAGCGAGTACACGATGCAGCTGGTCGAAGGCTACGCGCAGCACGCGCAGCGCATCGACGAGCTGATCGCGCAGTACTCGGTCGGCTGGACGCTCGACCGGATGCCGGTCGTCGACCGCAACATCCTGCGTCTGGGCGCCTACGAGCTGATCTGGACGGACGAGACGCCGGACGCCGTCGTGCTCGACGAGATGGTGCAGCTGGCGAAGGAGTTCTCCACGGACGAGTCGCCCTCGTTCGTCAACGGTCTGCTCGGCCGCTTCAAAGAGCTGAAGCCCTCGCTGCGCCGCGACGAGGCGTGACAGGTACCCGCAAGCAGTACGACCCGCGTTCAGGGCCCGCAGCGCGACTGCTGCGGGCCCTGCGGCGTCCCGGTGCCACTGGGGCCCCTGACGGGCGCAGAAAGCCGCCGGGGTGGCCGGAACCGTGAAGTTCCGGCCACCCCGACGGCACGTTTCTGCAGAGGCGGGAAGCGGTTCAGCTCTCCTCGTGGGACGCCACCGCACGGCGCGCGTCCGCGTCCAGCACGCCCCAGCTGATCAGCTGCTCGGTGAGGACGGAGGGCGACTGGTCGTAGATGACGGCGAGTGTGCGCAGGTCGTCCTGACGGATCGAGAGCACCTTGCCGTTGTAGTCACCGCGCTGCGACTGGATCGTGGCCGCGTACCGCTGCAGCGGGCCCGCCTTCTCGGCCGGCACGTGCGCCAGCCGCTCCAGGTCCAGGACCAGCTTCGGCGGCGGCTCGGCGGCACCGCCCGGGGTGGTGCCCGGCAGCAGCTCCTGGACCGGCACGCCGTAGAAATCCGCCAGCTCGGCGAGGCGCTGCACGGTCACGGCGCGGTCGCCGCGCTCGTACGAACCGACCACGACGGCCTTCCAGCGCCCCTGGGACTTCTCCTCGACACCGTGGAGGGAAAGGCCCTGCTGGGTGCGGATGGCCCGGAGCTTGGCCCCGAGCTGTTTGGCGTATTCGCTGGACATATAGCTCCCCGGACACTGTGTCGACGCGGCTGGGGGTTTTCCATGCCGCGCGGCTGGTAACTCACTGTGAGGTTACGCAGCGTTACTCTTCCGCGTCAAGCCGAATGGTCCGCACCGATGCTTCCGTGGTGGCCGTGGCCGGTTGGGCCATAGGGGTGATCTGGCGTGTCCTGCGACCTGCTACCGTGGATGGCGCAAATCCGACGTCCTTTAAGGTCCGTCCCGTGAGGCGGAGAAGGAGGTCCGTTTCCCATGGACGCTCAGCAGGATCCGCAGCACTCCGACGCGCGGCCCGTTCTCGAAGGCCCCGACATCGCACGGGTGTTGACCCGTATCGCCCACGAGATCGTCGAACGCGCCAAGGGCGCCGACGACGTGGTGCTCCTCGGCATCCCGACCCGGGGCGTCTTCCTCGCCCAGCGTCTCGCCGCCAAGCTGGAGCAGATCACCGAGCGCACGATCCCCGTGGGTTCGCTCGACATCACCATGTACCGCGACGACCTGCGCATGCACCCGCCGCGTGCGCTGGCCCGCACCGACATCCCCGGCGACGGCCTCGACGGCAGGCTGGTCGTCCTCGTCGACGACGTGCTCTTCTCCGGCCGCACCATCCGCGCCGCCCTGGACGCCCTGAACGACCTCGGGCGTCCGCGTGCCGTGCAGCTCGCGGTGCTGGTCGACAGAGGCCACCGCGAACTGCCCATCCGCGCCGACTACGTCGGCAAGAACCTCCCCACGTCGTTGCGGGAGACGGTCAAGGTCCAGCTCGCCGAGGAGGACGGTCGCGACACCGTGCTGCTCGGTCTGAAGCCGGCCGCCCCGGGCGAGCGGCAGCAGTAGCGCCGCGGTGTACGGCATGCCCGTACGCCCTGTGGCCATGCCCTCGCCTGCCCGGATTCTCCCGAACTGAACTGCCCTACGGAGCCTGACAGATGCAGCGTCATCTCATCTCGGCCGCCGACCTCACCCGCGACGACGCCGTCCTGATCCTCGACACCGCCGAGGAGATGGCCCGGGTCGCCGACCGGCCGATCAAGAAACTGCCCACCCTGCGCGGCCGCACGATCGTCAACCTCTTCTTCGAGGACTCCACCCGGACCCGGATCTCCTTCGAGGCCGCCGAGAAGCGCCTGTCCGCGGACGTCATCAACTTCTCCGCCAAGGGCTCCAGCGTGTCCAAGGGCGAGTCCCTGAAGGACACCGCCCAGACCCTGGAGGCCATGGGCGTCGACGCCGTCGTGATCCGGCACGGCGCCTCCGGGGCGCCGTACCGCCTCGCCAACTCCGGCTGGATCGACGCGGCCGTCATCAACGCCGGTGACGGCACCCACCAGCACCCCACCCAGGCGCTGCTGGACGCGTTCACCATGCGCCGCCGACTCGTCGGCCGGGACGCCGGGCTCGGCCAGGACCTCGACGGCAAGCGCATCACGATCGTCGGCGACGTCCTGCACAGCCGGGTCGCCCGCTCCAACGTCGACCTGCTGCACACCCTCGGCGCCGAGGTGACCCTCGTCGCCCCGCCCACCCTGGTGCCGGTCGGCGTCGAAGCCTGGCCCTGCGAGGTGTCGTACGACCTGGACAGCACGCTCTCCACGTCGGACGCGGTGATGATGCTGCGGGTCCAGCGGGAGCGCATGAACGCGGCATTCTTCCCGACCGAGCGCGAGTACGCGCGCCGGTACGGCCTCGACGGCCAGCGCATGGCGCGGATGCCCGGGCACGCCATCGTGATGCACCCGGGTCCGATGGTCCGCGGCATGGAGATCACCGCCGAGGTCGCCGACTCCGAGCGCTGCACCGTCGTCGAGCAGGTCGCGAACGGAGTCTCCATCCGGATGGCCGTCCTGTATCTGCTGCTGGGCGGCGCCGTGGTCGACGCGAAGAACGTGCCCGCCGTCTCTCACACCCGTATCGAGGAGAAGTAGGACACATGAGCAAGATCCTGATCCGTGGTGCGAAGGTGCTCGGCGGCGAGCCGCAGGACGTGCTGATCGACGGCGAGATCATCGCCGAGGTCGGCGCCGGCCTGTCCGACGAGGAGGCCGTGGTCGTCGAGGCCGGCGGCAAGGTGCTGCTGCCGGGCCTGGTCGACCTGCACACCCACCTGCGCGAGCCCGGCCGCGAGGACTCCGAGACGGTGCTGACCGGCACGCGCGCGGCTGCCTCCGGCGGCTACACCGCCGTGTTCGCCATGGCCAACACCTTCCCGGTCGCCGACACCGCCGGCGTGGTCGAGCAGGTCTACCGGCTCGGCCAGGAGCACGGCTACTGCGACGTGCAGCCGATCGGTGCCGTCACCGTCGGCCTGGAGGGCAGGAAGCTCGCCGAGCTGGGCGCCATGTACGAGTCGGCCGCCGGGGTCACCGTCTTCTCCGACGACGGCAAGTGCGTCGACGACGCCGTGATGATGCGGCGGGCCCTGGAGTACGTGAAGGCCTTCGGCGGGGTCGTCGCCCAGCACGCGCAGGAGCCGCGGCTGACCGAGGGCGCCCAGATGAACGAGGGCGTCGTCTCCGCCGAGCTGGGGCTCGGCGGCTGGCCCGCGGTGGCCGAGGAGTCGATCATCGCCCGGGACGTGCTGCTCGCCGAGCACGTCGGCTCCCGCGTCCACATCTGCCACCTGTCGACCGCCGGGTCCGTCGAGATCGTCCGCTGGGCCAAGTCCCGCGGCATCGACGTCACCGCCGAGGTCACCCCGCACCACCTGCTCCTCACCGACGAGCTGGTGCGCACGTACAACCCGGTCTTCAAGGTCAACCCGCCGCTGCGCACCGAGCGGGACGTGCACGCCCTGCGCGAGGCGCTCGCCGACGGCACGATCGACATCGTCGCCACCGACCACGCCCCGCACCCGCACGAGGACAAGGACTGCGAGTGGGCCGCGGCCGCCATGGGCATGGTCGGCCTGGAGACCGCGCTGTCGGTGGTCCAGGAGACCATGGTGGAGACGGGCCTGCTGGACTGGGCCCAGGTCGCCGAGCGGATGTCCTTCACGCCCGCGCGGATCGGGCGGGCACAGGGCCACGGCCGTCCCGTCTCGGCAGGTGAGCCCGCCAACCTCACGCTCGTCGACACGGCATACCGTGGGTCCGTGGACCCCGCGGGCTTCGCCTCGCGCAGCCGGAACACCCCGTACGAGGGGCGTGAGCTGCCGGGCCGTGTCACGCACACGTGGCTGCGGGGCAAGGCCACGCTCGTCGACGGGAAGCTCACGTGACACCTGTAATCCTGCTGGCCGCCGAGAAGAAATCGGCCGAGGTCACCGACTGGGCCGCCCGCATCGGCTGGCTCGTCGGACTCGCCCTCTTCGTGGCGCTCGTCTACTGGCTGATGCGCGAGGGCTGGAAATGGCGCGGCACGCTCCAGGGCGACCTGCCCGAGCTGCCGGCCGCGCCGGACCGGCCCGGCGCGGCGAGACTGACGATGAGCGGCCGCTACCACGGCTCCACCACCGCCGGGCAGTGGCTCGACCGCATCGTGGCGCACGGCCTGGGCACCCGCAGCCGGGTCGAGCTCACCCTGACCGACGCCGGACTGGACGTCGTACGTCCCGGGGCGTCGGACTTCTTCGTCCCCGTCGAGGCGCTGCGCGAGGCCCGGCTCGACAAGGGCATCGCCGGCAAGGTCCTGACCGAGGGCGGCCTGCTCGTGGTGACCTGGGCGCACGGCGAGCGGCTGATCGACTCCGGCTTCCGCTCCGACCACGCGGCCGAACACAACGAGTGGGCCGACACCATCAACTCCATGATCAAGACAACCACCACGGAAGGCGCCGAACGATGACGACCTCCACCAGGGGATCCGTGAAGGCTCCCGCCGTACTCGTCCTGGAGGACGGCCGGATCTTCCGCGGCCGTGCGTACGGGGCCGTGGGGGCGACCTTCGGCGAGGCCGTGTTCTCCACCGGCATGACCGGCTACCAGGAGACCCTCACCGACCCGTCGTACCACCGCCAGGTCGTCGTGATGACCGCCCCGCACGTCGGCAACACCGGGATCAACGACGAGGACCCCGAGTCCAAGCGCATCTGGGTCGCCGGATACGTCGTGCGCGACCCCGCGCGCGTGCCGTCCAGCTGGCGCTCCCGCCGCACCCTCGAAGACGAGCTGCGCGAGCAGGGGGTGGTGGGCATCTGCGGCATCGACACCCGCGCGCTGACCCGCCATCTGCGCGAGCGCGGCGCCATGCGCGTCGGCATCTTCTCCGGCGAGGCGCTGCGCGACGAGGACGCCCTGCTCGCCGAGGTCCGCCAGGTCCCCGGGATGAAGGGCGCCGACCTCTCGGCGGAGGTCGCCACCCAGGAGGCGTACGTCGTCCCGGCGATCGGCGAGAAGAAGTTCACCGTCGCCGCCGTCGACCTCGGCATCAAGGGCATGACCCCGCACCGGATGGCGCAGCGGGGCATCGAGGTGCACGTGCTGCCCGCCACCGCGAGCGCCGAGGAGGTGTACGCCGTCCAGCCCGACGGCGTGTTCTTCTCCAACGGGCCCGGCGACCCGGCCGCCGCCGACCACCCGGTCGCCCTCATGCGGGAGGTGCTGGAGCGCGGCACGCCGCTGTTCGGCATCTGCTTCGGCAACCAGATCCTGGGGCGGGCGCTGGGCTTTGGCACGTACAAGCTGAAGTACGGCCACCGCGGCATCAACCAGCCGGTGCAGGATCGTTCGACCGGCAAGGTCGAGGTCACCGCGCACAACCACGGCTTCGCCGTGGACGCCCCGCTGGACCAGGTCTCCGAGACCCCCTTCGGCCGTGCGGAGGTCTCCCACGTCTGCCTGAACGACAATGTGGTGGAGGGGCTCCAGCTCCTCGACCGCCCCGCCTTCAGCGTCCAGTACCACCCCGAAGCGGCGGCCGGCCCGCACGATGCCGCCTACCTGTTCGACCGCTTCGTATCCCTGATGGAGGGCCAGCGTGCCTAAGCGCACCGATATCCAGTCCGTCCTGGTCATCGGCTCCGGTCCGATCGTCATCGGCCAGGCCGCCGAGTTCGACTACTCCGGCACGCAGGCGTGCCGGGTCCTGAAGGCCGAGGGCCTGCGGGTCGTCCTCGTCAACTCCAACCCGGCGACGATCATGACCGACCCGGAGATCGCCGACGCCACCTACGTCGAGCCGATCACCCCGGAGTTCGTCGAGAAGATCATCGCCAAGGAGCGGCCGGACGCGCTGCTGCCCACCCTGGGCGGTCAGACGGCCCTCAACACCGCGATCTCCATGCACGAGAACGGCGTCCTGGACAAGTACGGCGTCGAGCTGATCGGCGCCAACGTCGAAGCCATCAACAAGGGCGAGGACCGCGACCTCTTCAAGGACGTCGTCGAGGCCGTCCGCCAGAAGATCGGGCACGGCGAGTCCGCCCGGTCCTACATCTGCCACTCCATGGACGACGTGCTGAAGGGCGTCGAGCAGCTCGGCGGCTACCCCGTCGTCGTCCGCCCGTCCTTCACCATGGGCGGCGCCGGCTCCGGCTTCGCGCACGACGAGGAGGAGCTGCGCCGGATCGCCGGCCAGGGCCTGACGCTCTCGCCGACCACCGAGGTGCTCCTGGAAGAGTCCATCCTGGGCTGGAAGGAGTACGAGCTGGAGCTGATGCGCGACAAGAACGACAACGTCGTGGTCGTGTGCTCCATCGAGAACTTCGACCCGATGGGTGTCCACACCGGCGACTCGATCACCGTCGCCCCCGCGATGACGCTCACCGACCGTGAGTACCAGATCCTGCGGGACATCGGCATCGCGATCATCCGCGAGGTCGGCGTCGACACCGGCGGCTGCAACATCCAGTTCGCGGTGGACCCCGCGGACGGCCGGGTGATCGTCATCGAGATGAACCCGCGTGTGTCGCGCTCCTCGGCGCTGGCGTCGAAGGCGACCGGCTTCCCGATCGCCAAGATCGCCGCGAAGCTCGCCGTCGGCTACACGCTGGATGAGATCCCGAACGACATCACGGAGAAGACCCCGGCCTCCTTCGAGCCGACGCTCGACTACGTGGTCGTGAAGGCTCCGCGTTTCGCGTTCGAGAAGTTCCCCTCCGCCGACTCCACGCTGACCACGACCATGAAGTCGGTGGGCGAGGCCATGGCGATCGGCCGCAACTTCACCGAGGCGTTCCAGAAGGCGCTGCGCTCGCTGGAGAAGAAGGGCAGCCAGTTCACGTTCGTGGGCGAGCCCGGCGACAAGGCCACCCTCCTGACGGAGGCGGTCCGGCCGACCGACGGCCGGATCAACACCGTCATGCAGGCCATCCGCGCCGGTGCCACGCCGGAGGAGATCTTCGACTACACGAAGATCGACCCCTGGTTCGTCGACCAGCTCTTCCTCATCAAGGAGGTCGCGGACGAACTCGCCCAGGCGCCGGAGCTGACCCGCGACCTGCTCGCCGAGGCCAAGCGGCACGGCTTCTCCGACCAGCAGATCGGCGAGATCCGGGGGCTGCGCGAGGACGTGGTGCGCGAGGTGCGGCACGCGCTGGGCCTGCGCCCGGTGTACAAGACGGTCGACACCTGCGCCGCCGAGTTCGCCGCGAAGACGCCGTACTTCTACTCCTGCTACGACGAGGAGAGCGAGGTCGCCCCGCGCGAGAAGCCGGCCGTCATCATCCTGGGCTCCGGGCCCAACCGCATCGGCCAGGGCATCGAGTTCGACTACTCCTGCGTGCACGCCTCCTTCGCGCTGTCGGACGCCGGGTACGAGACGGTGATGGTCAACTGCAACCCGGAGACCGTCTCCACCGACTACGACACCTCCGGCCGGCTGTACTTCGAGCCGCTGACGCTGGAGGACGTGCTGGAGATCGTCCACGCGGAGGCGCAGGCCGGCCCGATCGCGGGCGTGATCGTGCAGCTCGGCGGCCAGACCCCGCTGGGCCTGGCGCAGGCGCTCAAGGACAACGGCGTCCCCATCGTCGGCACGCCTCCCGAGGCCATCCACGCCGCCGAGGACCGCGGCGCCTTCGGCCGCGTCCTCGCCGAGGCCGGGCTGCCGGCGCCCAAGCACGGCACCGCCACCACCTTCGCCGGCGCCAAGGCCATCGCCGACGAGATCGGCTACCCCGTCCTGGTGCGGCCCTCGTACGTCCTCGGCGGGCGCGGTATGGAGATCGTCTACGACGAGACCCGCCTGGAGTCGTACATCGCCGAGTCGACCGAGATCAGCCCCTCGCGGCCGGTCCTGGTCGACCGCTTCCTCGACGACGCGATCGAGATCGACGTCGACGCCCTCTACGACGGCCAGGAGCTCTACCTCGGCGGCGTCATGGAACACATCGAGGAGGCCGGCATCCACTCCGGCGACTCGGCGTGCGCGCTGCCCCCGATCACGCTGGGCGGCTTCGACATCAAGCGCCTGCGGGCCTCCACGGAGGCCATCGCGAAGGGGGTCGGCGTCCGCGGCCTGATCAACATCCAGTTCGCGATGGCGGGCGACATCCTCTACGTCCTGGAAGCCAACCCGCGCGCCTCCCGCACCGTCCCCTTCACCTCGAAGGCGACCGCGGTGCCGCTGGCCAAGGCCGCCGCCCGGATCTCCCTGGGCGCCACCATCGCCGAGCTGCGTGCCGAGGGCCTGCTCCCGGCGACCGGCGACGGCGGTGAACTGCCGCTGGACGCGCCG
This sequence comes from Streptomyces sp. NPDC003011, assembly GCF_053591515.1. Classification (NCBI taxonomy): domain Bacteria; kingdom Bacillati; phylum Actinomycetota; class Actinomycetes; order Kitasatosporales; family Streptomycetaceae; genus Streptomyces; species Streptomyces sp. NPDC003011. The sequence continues at coordinate 152 of NZ_JBSFTY010000052.1, read as the reverse complement.
ATCTCCGTCAAGGAGGCCGTCATGCCGTGGTCGCGTTTCCGTGACGTCCACGGGCGGGGCGTGGACACGATCCTGGGCCCGGAGATGCGCTCCACCGGCGAGGTCATGGGCATCGACTCCGTCTTCGGCACGGCGTACGCCAAGTCGCAGGC